>NZ_JBWLUX010000005.1:0-225987 GCF_057784315.1 Mesorhizobium sp. CNPSo 4684
CCGCGCCGCATTGCGCGATACAGGCCTGATGGCGCCGCAATCGAGGAAACTTGCCCCATCAGGCAAGCCGCGTGAACCGCTTCGACGCAAAACAGAAGCGGACAAATGATGTGCTACCAAACCGGACAACTTGATTAGCTATCGACAGCGGTGAGGCGCTTTACCGCTCAGCGTGCGGCAATCAGCGCTCCGGTGCCGATCATGGCGCTACCGGCGAACCGGTTCATCAGCCGCATGCGTTTGGGCGTCCTGAACCAGCCGGATGCCCTGCCCGCCAGCGCGGCGTAGGTGCCCATGGTGAGGATGTTGACGCTGACGACGACGGCCACCACCAGCAGGCCATCGGCAAATGTCATGGTGTCGAGGTTGAGGATCAGCGGCATGATCGAAGCATGGAACAGAATCGCCTTCGGATTGCCGAGCGCAACGGAGGCGCCAAGCAGGAACGACCGCGACAATCTGGTTTGAGGCATCCCCTGCGCAGTCGATTGCGCGGCCGCGGCCCGCCACATCTTGACGCCGAGAAAGATCAGGTAGGCCGCACCGGCATATTTCAAGGCGAGAAACACCCATTCGAAAGTCTGGGCCAGCGCCACCAGTCCGAGCAGGGCCAGGGTGACCAACACGGCGTCCCCGGCAGCGATACCAACTCCGGCAACGAAGGCCCGCAGGAACCCACGCGAAACGCCGTTGGTGATAACCGCGAACATCGCCGGACCCGGCGTTGCGGCGGCAAGCGTGATGGCAAGGCAGTAGGCCAGGAATGCCGTTAAAGTCACGATCGGCCCTTTCCGTTGGGCACCCGCACGCGCCGGAAGATCGCGACGATCTCCTCGCGGCTGCATTCGATGGCGCCGAGCCGCACCGCGCGGTCGCGCTCGAAGCCGGTTATGTCATAGTGCGGCGCCGATGTCTTGGGCGGGCCTTGGTAGGACGAACGCTTGACGCCAAGCACGGCGGCGAAACGATGCAGCTCGTCGGTATCGTCTGCCATCAGGTGGCACCAGCGATGGCCGGCCCACTTCCAGATCGCCGCATCGACATACACCGCCATCAAGCCTGCCGTGGACAGCTCCTCACTGTTGTTATTTCGAGACCGGACAAGGCTTTGTCTGAGAGAACAGCGACAGGTTGACCAGCTTGCCGGTCATCGAGAACTCGCCATAGTCCATGGTAAGGTCGCGGGTGATGCCGTTCTCATGCAGCTTGAAGCTGATGCGGTATTCCGGCACCTCTTCGCCGGATTTGTCGGTCTCGTCGAAATAGGCGATGTCGACCG
Organism: Mesorhizobium sp. CNPSo 4684; assembly: GCF_057784315.1. NCBI lineage: Bacteria > Pseudomonadati > Pseudomonadota > Alphaproteobacteria > Hyphomicrobiales > Phyllobacteriaceae > Mesorhizobium > Mesorhizobium sp. CNPSo 4684. The sequence goes on from NZ_JBWLUX010000005.1 coordinate 1,280, forward strand.
GCCAGTATTTGTCGCCGGCAAGCTTGGCCAGCGCCGGCGCCTCGGGATCGGCCTTGTCGCCCTCGGTCTTCTTGCCGACGATGACGGTGGTGGTCATCACCTTGTTGGCGTCTTCCGAACCGTCGAACAGGCTGGTTTCGTAGAAATTCTCGCCCTTCTCGGCCTTGCCGATCAGTTCAACCAGATGCTGGGTCGGGAACTGGGTGGCGGCGAGTTCGAGGCTGTTCTTCTCGGGCTTGTCGATGTCGACCTTGAGGCCCTTGGTCTCCTTGGTGGCGGTGCCCTTGACCTCCTTGTCGAGATTCTGGTCGACGAAGGATTTGGTCACGAACGAGAAGGTCTTGCCTTCCGCATCCTCGAACGTGGTGGTCTGCTGGTCGGTCAGCCGGGTGTTGTCGCCGGTGACGATCTGGGTGACGAAACGGAATTTTACCGTATAGCCCTCGCAGGGGGAGCCATTGAACTCATAGACCATGCGGCCGGAGATGCCGGTGATCCCCGAACGGTCCGACGCCTTGCTGAGCGTAAGATCGTAGACGGCGCGATGCGCCTGCAATGCCGGCACGGCAAAGGCGGGAGCCATCGAGAACAGCACCGGGACAAGAACGGCGTGGAAGGCAAGGCGCGTTGCGCGCATAGGGGGCTCCGATCGTCGCGGCTGGTGGCAGGCCGCAGGGAAAGATGGTCCAGCTTAAAAAAAGTCGTGGCGGAAGCGAGGCAAAAATAGCAATTTCGGCCCCGGCCAGCGCAGCGTCTCCAAGCAATAGGGAAATACGATGAGTGAAACAATCGAAAAGCGGCTAAGCGATCTCGGCGTGACGTTACCGGCCGCCGCAGCACCCGCCGCGAACTATGTGCCCTATTGCAGGTCTGGCAATCTCTTGTTCACCGCCGGACAGTTGCCGCTCAAGGACGGCAAGCTGCAGGCAAGCGGCCTGCTCGGCCGCGACATCGACACGGCAGCCGGCAAGGAAGGTGCAAAATACTGCGCAGTCAACATCTTGGCGCAGGCCAAGGCGGCGCTTGGCGATCTCGAAAAGATCCAGCGTCTGGTCAAGATCACCGTCTTCGTCGCATCAGCGCCGGATTTCGTCGAGCAGCATCTGGTCGCCAACGGCGCCTCCGATTTCCTGGTCGCCATCCTTGGCGAACGCGGCAAGCATGCCCGCTCTGCCGTCGGCACCGCCTCGCTGCCGCTTAATGCCGCAGTGGAAATCGAAGCCGTCTTCGAAGTCGCATGAGCAGAGCCACGACCATGACCGACCTTTCCTGGCTGACCGCCCGCCCCGTCGCGCATCGCGGCCTCCACGACATGAACAAGACGCGCTGGGAGAACACGCTGTCGGCCTTCGCGGCGGCCGCCGAGCGCGGTTATGCGATCGAATGCGACGTGCACCTGTCGTCCGACCGCGTTCCCGTCATCATGCATGACGGCGACCTCAAGCGGCTGACCGGTCAGGACGGCTTCGTCTGGCAACGCACAGCGGCGGAACTGGCGGCACTCAGTATCGGTGGCACCAAGGACCATGTGCCGAAGCTGCAGGAAGTGCTCGACCTGGTCGACGGCCGCGTGCCTCTGGTCGTCGAACTGAAGGGCGTGCCCGGCTATGACGAGGGGCTGGTGGCCAGCGTCGGCAAGATGCTCAAGCGCTACAGGGGCAAGGCCGCGATCATGTCGTTCGATCATTGGCTGGTCCGCGATTTCCCCAAAGATGCGCCTGGCATTCCGGGCGGGCTCACGGCCTATGGCCGGGACAACCAGTTGATCGAGGCGCATTTCGCCATGCTGGCGCACGACCTTGCCTTCACCTCCTATGCCGCGGGCGATTTGCCGAACCCGTTCGTCAGCTTCGTGCGCGAAAAGCTGAAAATGCCTGTCATCACCTGGACGGTGCATGACCAGCCGGCGGTCGATCTCACCTTCAAATATGCCGACCAAATGACCTTCGAAGGGTTCGAACCCGATCTGGTCAAAGTCGCTTGAGCCAAGTGCCTCAAACGTGACTTGTAGCGGCCCGCACAGAGCTTAAATAAGTCTCATGGATCAGGGTGACGAAGGCGATGGACAAACGGCGAATGCGGAGTTTTCCATCCGCATCGCCGCTGGAATTAATGCCTTCACATGCGATGAGTGGAACGGCTTTGCCGGCACCACGCGCGGCGGCACAGGAAACGGCTATAACCCTCTGATTTCATACGCTTTTCTGAGCGCACTTGAGGATTCCGGCTGCGCCGTGCGGCGCACCGGCTGGCAGGGCCATCATCTCAGGCTGGAAAATGCGCAAGGCCGGCTGCTGGGCGCGATGCCTTGCTATCTCAAATCGCACAGCCAGGGCGAATATGTCTTCGACCATGGCTGGTCGGATGCATTCGAGCGCGCCGGGGGCCGCTACTATCCAAAATTGCAGTGCGCCGTGCCGTTCTCCCCTGTCACCGGCCCTCGCCTGCTGTTCAGCAGGGGCGAGGATAGCGCGACTGTTAAAGCTGGTCTCGCGGCAGGCCTGAAGGCGGTGACGGAAAAGCTCGGTGTGTCCTCAGCGCACGTCACCTTCGCGCAGGAAAGCGACGTCGCCACCCTCGAAGCATCCGGTTTCCTGCACCGCACCGACCAGCAGTTCCATTTCTTCAACGAAGGCTTTTCGACCTATGACGATTTCCTCGCCACGCTGGCATCGCGCAAGCGCAAGGCGATGAAGAAGGAGCGCCGCGAGGCGCTCGCCAACGACATCTCGATCGACCGGCTGACCGGCAAGGACCTGACCGAAAAGGCCTGGGACGATTTCTTTGCCTTCTACATGGATACCGGCAGCCGCAAATGGGGCCGGCCCTATCTCAACCGCCAGTTCTTCTCGCTGATCGGCGAGCGCATGGCCGACGACATCCTGCTGGTGATGGCCAAACGCAACGGCCGCTATATCGCCGGCGCCATCAACTTCATCGGCTCCGATGCGCTCTACGGGCGCAATTGGGGCTGCATCGAGGACCACCCCTTCCTGCATTTCGAGGTCTGCTACCACCAGGCTATCGACTTCGCCATTGAGCGCAAGCTGAAGGTGGTCGAGGCGGGTGCGCAGGGTGAGCACAAGCTGGCCCGCGGCTACCGTCCCGTGACCATGCATTCGGCGCATTACATTGCGCATCCCGGCTTGCGCAATGCGGTGGCAAATTACCTCCGGCGTGAGCGGCGCGAGGTCGAGCGAATGGCCGAAATTCTGGAAGAGCACACGCCTTTCCGCAAGGACCTCGAGGAATAGCGGTCTCAATCCGGTCTCGCCACCCGTGCCGCCTTGCGCAACGACGATCCAGCCGCCGGTTTCGACATCGCGTCTACAAAGGACGGCGTTTCCGTCGCGCGCTGGTTCCAAGCGCGCATGGCCGATGTCACCTGACTGACTTGCCGGTTTGGGGAGGCTTCGCTACACGGGGAGGCACAATTCCGGAGCACCGCCATGGCTGAAGCCAGCTACGACCCCAGCAATATCTTCGCAAAGATCCTGCGCGGCGAAATCCCCTCGCACCGCGTTTACGAGGATGACGCGGTGGTTGCCTTCATGGATGTGATGCCGCAGGGGCTCGGGCACACGCTGGTTGTGCCGAAGGCGCCGTCGCGCAATCTGCTCGATGCCGATGCGTCGACGCTCGGCCCGCTGTTCACGGTCGTTAAGCAGGTGGCGCTGGCGGTCAAAAAAGCATTCGGCGCCGACGGCGTCACCGTCCTGCAGTTCAACGAACCGGCCTCTGGCCAGACCGTCTATCACCTGCATGTCCATGTCATCCCGCGGTTCGAAGGCATCGCGCTCAAGCCGCACACGGGACAGATGGAGAAGCCCGAAGTGCTGGCTGAGAACGCGGCCAAGATCCGGGCAGTGCTGAACGGTTGAAGCCGGGGTGCCTCAAGGCGATGCGCTTGGGCAAATTCCTCCGCGTCGGTTAGGAAAGTATCAAACCACGCCATGGTAACTTGCCGTACCGTGGTGCGTTTGGGTTTTCAAAAATCGTGGGAAATTCGGTTGCGACATCAGAACCGTTGGCAAAAGCAGGTGCCGGGCGGATCTTTCTGAGCATCTTGGCGGACGCATACCGGCGACACCGGCTGCTGCACGTGATGGCCATCGCTGCCTTGCTCTTGGCAGCCGCGGTCGGCCTGCGTACCGGAAACATGCCGGATTTCAGCGTGCTGGAAGACTACGCCCTATATCTTCTGTTCGCTTTCTGGATGGGCGGCTGTGCCTTCGCACTCGGCAGTTTTTTTCACCTTGCGCTCATCAAGCGGGATACTGAACCGCTCGGCACTTTTCTGAGATCGATGGGTGGCTTCTTCGGCGACGCCGAGCGCAACGCCAACAGCCTCAATGGTCTGGCTGCGAGCATTGCGCTCATATCCGCTTTCGGTGTCTTGAAAGGCGCGGTCGCGATCCTTTCGCCATTCGCATGGGACCACGCATTGGCCCAGGCCGACCGGGCGCTGCATTTCGGTCGAGCTCCCCATGAATGGCTGTGGTTTATCGTCCAGTCGCCGCTCGCCGTAAGACTGTTCAACCTGGCTTACAATTCCTGGTTCGTCGTCCTTATCGCCTCGGTCTTCATCGCTTGTATCACGCGCAAGGACACGAAGCTGCGCCACCAGTTCCTGATGAGCTTCATGCTCGTATGGATACTGGGGGGGTTCTTCCTGGCAATGGGCCTGTCTTCGGCAGGGCCGTGCTTTTACGAGCGACTGGGGCTGGGCAGCGACTACCATCCCCTGCTGCAAGCGCTCGCTGCTGCCGATCACATCTATCCGATCTGGGCGCTGAGCACGCAGGACATGTTGTGGAGCGGCTACATCGGGGCGACCCCAGGCAGTCTCGGCATATCCGCCTTCCCGTCCATGCATGTGGCGATGGCGGTGCTTTTCGCTCTTTATGCAGCACGGCGCTCACGGTCGGTTGGCCTGTTGATGTGGGCATTCGCCGCAATCATCATGGTCGGCTCGGTTGTCCTTGGCTGGCACTATGCTGTCGACGGCTATGCGAGCGTGCTGATCTCGATCGCCATCTGGAAGGCATGCGGTCATTTCCTGTCCCGCTTCGCACCCGACGGCGTCGCCGCCTGACCTGACAGCATCTGCCCCTGAAAAGCAGGGGTGCTGTTTCGGCAAACCGGCCAGCCATGAAAAAAGGCCCCGTCACCGGGGCCTTTTCATTGGCGAACTTTTTAGCCCTTGCGTGGCAGTTGCGGCACCAGGCTGCGCTTGCCGCCGTCCTTGCCCTTGGGCTCAGGCTCGTCCTTGCCCTTGGGCTTTTGCGCCACCGCCTTCTTTGCGACGGGCTTCTTGGCCACCGCCTTGCGGGCTTTCGGCGCCTCTTCCGGCTCCTGCTTCGGCTGCACCGGGGCTTCGTCGGCCAGCGATTCGAGCTTCAGGCCGGTTTCGCCGGTTTCCTTCTTTTCGACGGTGACGCGCACCGTGCCGCCCTTCTTGAGCTTGCCGAACAGCACCTCGTCGGCCAACGGCTTCTTGATGTGCTCCTGGATGACCCGGCCGAGCGGCCGCGCACCCATGCGCTCGTCATAGCCCTTGTCGGCGAGCCAGGCGATCGCGTCCGGCGACAGGTCGAAGGTGACGCCACGCTCGGAAAGCTGGGCTTCGAGCTGCATGACGAACTTCTGCACCACCTGATGGATGACCGGGACCGGCAGCGAGCCGAACGGGATGATCGCATCGAGACGGTTGCGGAATTCCGGCGTGAACAGCCGGTTGATCGCCTCGACATCGTCGCCTTCACGCTTGGTCGAACCGAAACCGATCGCCGCGCGCTGCGCATCGGATGCGCCCGCATTGGTGGTCATGATCAGGATGACGTTGCGGAAGTCGATCTGCTTGCCGTTGTGGTCGGTCAGCTTGCCGTGGTCCATGACCTGCAACAGGATGTTGAACAGGTCGGGATGCGCCTTCTCCACCTCGTCAAGCAGCAGCACGCAGTGCGGATGCTGGTCGACGCCGTCGGTCAACAGGCCGCCCTGGTCGAAGCCGACATAGCCGGGAGGCGCGCCGATCAGCCGTGAGACGGTGTGGCGTTCCATATATTCCGACATGTCGAAGCGGATCAGTTCGACGCCGAGCGAGGCAGCCAACTGCTTGGCCACTTCGGTCTTGCCGACGCCGGTCGGACCCGAGAACAGGTAAGAGCCGATCGGCTTTTCCGGTTCGCGCAGGCCGGCGCGCGCCAGCTTGATCGCCGAGGTCAGCGCGGTGATCGCGGTGTCCTGGCCGTAGACGACGCGCTTCAGCTCGATATCGAGCCCCTGCAGCACCTTCTCGTCGTCGGCCGAAACCGTCTTCGGCGGGATGCGGGCCATGGTGGCAATCGTGGCTTCGATCTCCTTGATGCCGATCGTCTTCTTGCGCTTGGCCTCCGGCACCAGCATCTGCGAGGCGCCTGTCTCGTCGATCACGTCGATCGCCTTGTCCGGCAGCTTGCGGTCGTTGATATAGCGCGCCGACAGCTCCACCGAAGCCTTGATCGCCTCGTTGGTGAACTTCACCTTGTGGAACTCCTCATAATAGGGCTTGAGGCCCTTCATGATTTCGATGGCGTCCTCGATGGTCGGCTCGTTGACGTCGATCTTCTGGAAGCGCCGCACCAGAGCGCGGTCCTTCTCGAAGAACTGGCGGAACTCCTTGTAGGTGGTCGAGCCGATGCAACGGATCGCACCCGAAGACAGCGCCGGCTTCAACAGGTTCGACGCATCCATGGCGCCGCCCGAGGTGGCCCCGGCACCGATAACGGTGTGGATCTCGTCGATGAACAGCACGGCGCCCGGATAATCCTCGAGCTCCTTGACGACCTGCTTCAGCCGCTCCTCGAAATCGCCGCGATAACGGGTGCCGGCCAGAAGCGTGCCCATGTCGAGCGCGAAGATGGTGGCGTCCTGCAGCACTTCCGGCACATCGCCTTCGACGATGCGCTTGGCCAGACCTTCGGCGATCGCCGTCTTGCCGACGCCGGGGTCGCCGACATAGAGCGGGTTGTTCTTGGAGCGGCGGCACAGCACCTGGATGGTGCGGTTGATCTCGCTCTCGCGGCCGATCAGCGGATCGATCTTGCCGGCCTTGGCCTTGTTGTTGAGGTTGACGCAATAAGCCGTCAGCGCATCCTGCTGCTGCTTCTTCTTGCCGCCTTCCTCCTGCGGCTCGGCGCCATTCTGGCCGCCCTGCTCGTCATCGGCGCCGCGCGGCGAGCGCGTCTCCGATGCGCCCGGGCGCTTGGCGATGCCGTGCGAGATGTAGTTGACCGCGTCGTAGCGGGTCATCTGCTGTTCCTGCAGGAAATAGGCGGCATGGCTCTCGCGCTCGGCAAAGATGGCGACGAGCACGTTGGCGCCGGACACTTCCTCGCGGCCGGACGACTGCACATGGATGACGGCGCGCTGGATGACGCGCTGGAAGCCGGCAGTCGGCTTGGAATCCTCATCGTAGCCGGTGACGAGGTTGTCGAGCTCGGTGTCGATATAGGTGAGAACGGTATGCTTCAGCTCGTCGAGATCGACGTTGCAGGCGCGCATGACGGCGGCCGCCTCGGTGTCGTCGATGAGCGCGAGCAGCAGATGTTCAAGGGTTGCATATTCATGGTGCCGCTCATTGGCGAGCGTCAGCGCCTGGTGAAGCGCCTTTTCCAGGCCTTGGGAGAAAGCCGGCATGTTACCTCACTTCTTCTCCATCACGCATTGCAGCGGATGCTGATTCTGTCGGGCGAAATCCATGACCTGGGACACTTTGGTCTCGGCCACCTCGAATGTATAGACCCCGCACTCGCCCACTCCATGATTGTGAACATGAAGCATGATGCGTGTGGCGGCTTCGCGGTCCTTTTGAAAAAAACGCTCCAGGACGTGAACCACGAACTCCATGGGCGTGTAGTCGTCGTTGAGGATAAGGACCCGATAAAGGCTGGGCTTCTTGGTCTTGGTTTTCGTGCGCGTAATGACGGCCGTGCCGCGACCGGCCTCATTGCCGTCGCCGTCACTTTGCATCCGCACCACGCTTGCCGTGGCAGTCAAACCGATCGTCACGTAATCCTGCCTCTTTCGAATCCCCATGCGAGTTCGACATGTAGGTGTTCGATGGACGATTTTAAGCCCTTCTTGTTAGCTGACAATATGGCTAGGTGGGCAAACCGAGGCGATTTTCAAAATCGTGAACCGCCAAAGCCCCGGAATTGAAACCGGCATGAAAAAACCCGGCCGCGCATCCGCGACCGGGTCTGTTTTGCAAGCCCGAAAGGCCGTGCCTGGTATTTTGGAGCGAAATTACTTCGCTTTGGCGACAATCGATTCGAAGGGCTTGTAGGCCTCCTTGGCGAGTTCGGCATAGAGATCGCCGAACTTGGTGGCTTCGGCAACGAAGCTCTCATAGCTCTGCTTGGCGAAGTCGGACTGGATCTCGATCGCCTTCTCCAGCGACTTGGCGGAGATCAGCTTTTCGACAACGGCGCTGCCGGCTTCGAAGCTCTTCTTGGTGTATTCGCCAGCTTCGGTGGCGATCGCCTGAGCGCCTTTGGAGAGCGAAGCGAAGCTCTTCAAACCGGTGTCGGCAAACTCTTTGCCGTATTTCGAGAAGTCCTCATAGGTCTGGGTCATTTCACGTTTCCCTTGACGGTTTTGAAGCGCCCTTGGCTGAGCGCCGTTGTGCAATGCAGGAGAGTATATTGTGCGCTGCACAAAAGTCAAGATTTCCGCGGCGTCGGGGCCGCGCTGCGTCGGCAACGACTAAAATTCGAATAAAGAAAGCCTCAAGCCCGAGGAAAATGGTGAACGCGCCGGTTACCATAAACGGATTGGTAACGCAGGCCGCATAGTTTGACGGCAAGTGAGGTCGGATCCCTTTGCCGCCTCCAGGGCAATGAGTTTCAAAGGAACTATCAGTGCGTCAGGCGTTGTCGGTCTTCGGTTCAAAATCCGCATCTCCCCTCAAAACGATCATGATCCTCGCCTTGGCGATGTCATTTGTCGTTGCGGATGCCGCATCGTCGATGGCCGCCAGATCGTCGGCGATCGTCGTCGATGCCAAGACCGGCAAGGTGCTCTATTCGTCCGATGCCAATGGCCGGCGCTACCCGGCGTCGCTGACCAAGATGATGACGCTCTATCTGACCTTCGAAGCCATGGCGAAGGGGCGGATCAGCAAGAACACGCCGGTGCCGTTTTCGGCAAAAGCGGCGGCTGAGCCGCCGACCAAGCTCGGCGTCAAGGCCGGCGGAGCGGTTTCGGTCGAGACCGCCATCCTGTCGATGGTGACCAAGTCTGCCAACGATTCGGCGACCGCGCTCGGCGAACTGCTCGGCGGCAGCGAGAGCAATTTCGCCCGCATGATGACGGCCAAGGCGCGGCAGCTCGGCATGGACGGCACCGTGTTTCGCAATGCCAACGGCCTGCCCGATCCCGGCCAGTTCACCACCGCCCACGACATGGCGATGCTCGGCATCGCGCTCCGGGAACATTACCCGCAGTATTACGGCTATTTCTCGCAGCGCTCTTTTCTCTACGGACGCCAGCGTATCAACGGCCACAACCGCCTGCTAGGACGCATCAAGGGCGTCGACGGCATCAAGACCGGCTATACCCGCGCCTCCGGCTTCAACCTCGTCTCATCGGTTTCGGACGGCAACCGCCGCCTCGTTGCCGTCGTCATGGGCGGAACCTCGGGCCGCAGCCGCGACAACCAGATGGCCGGGCTGATCAACGCCTATATGCCGCGCGCCTCCACCCGCGGCGGCGGCGCCCTGATCGCCAAGGCTGGTGGCGACAATCCGATCAAAGCGTTGGCCAAGGTGCTGTTGCCCAAGCATGACGCGCCGACGCCCGACGACAAGCCGATGGTTGAAGACGATGCCGTAGCGTCCAACGACGATCCGACATCTGCTGACGAGCAGTCTGCTGACGAACAAACGGTGGCCGCGGCTGAAGAACCCGCACCCGTCGTCAAGACCAGGAAGGTCAAGACCGTCATCGTGACGGCGCCCAAGGTCGAAACGGCACAAATGGTCGCGGCCTACGCCGAGCCCACGCCAGCATCGCCTCCGGCGGTCGATCCGGTCAACACCGCCTCGGTGCCGTCCGGTTGGGCGGTACAGGTGGCGTCTTCGCCCAAACAGTCCGAAGCCCAGGCTTTCCTCGACAAGACCGTCAAGCAGGCGCCGAAGATCCTTGCATCTGCCTCCGGTTTTACGGTCGCTTTCGACAAGGATGGCGAAACCTATTACCGCGCCCGCTTCGGCGGTTTCGGTTCGAAGGATGCGGCCTGGAATGCCTGCAACGCTTTGAAGAAGAAGAAAATTACCTGCTACGCCGTCCAACAGTAGGGCGGCGTCGAGGACCATCTCCCGGAAATTTACTGCGTCGAAGGAGAACTAGTTGTGATTGGAGAGCAAGACGTCCTTGGCTTCGTTGATCCGCGCCGCCAGGAAAGACGTGCCGCCGATGTCGGGGTGCAGGCGCTGCATCAGGCGGCGGTGCGCCTTGCGGACATCCGCCGCGGCGGCCCCCGCTTCAAGACCAAGGACCTTGTAGGCCTCCTCCTTAGTCATGGCGCCCGCACCTGGCGCAACACCCAGCCCTTCGCCACCGTTCGCCTCAGCGTCTTTGCGCCAGACGGGAAAACGGCCGTCAAGATACGTCTCTAGCAACTGACGGCTCTCCGGATCGCCGGGGAGCTCGCGGTAAAGCTGCTGCAGTTCGGGCAGGCCCATTGCGCCCAACATCTTGCCTTCATGGCGGCCCGCCAGAACCAGGCCTTCCAGTCCGCCCGTATCGTGATCAAGTTCCATCTCCAGCGCCGCTGTGCGCACCGTTGAGCGCTTGCCGGGCGCCGGCCTGACCGTGGGCCGCTTCATCCGCACCGAACCATACCAGGCAAGGGCCCCGGCCAGGATGAGGCCGGCAATGCCTTCGCGGCCGACCACCAGCATGGCGAGGCCAACCAGCGCCAGAAGCACCGGGCCGAGCGTGCGCATGCCGCTCGCCAGTTTTTGCGGGTCGGCGCGGACGAAGATCGTCGCCGCGCCAAGCAGCACCAGAAACAGTGCAACAATTGCGATGATAGCGCCCATCAATTCCTGCCGCCCCGCAGATGCTCGATTAACAGCCGGTCTCCCGGCCGGTCCCTTGCCTCGAGCGCCTTCAATCCGCCGGTCGCATAGACGGCGACGGCTGAAAGCAGTCCAGCCAGGGTCGCGGCAGCCCGCCGGTCGAACCGGAACCAGGCCCCTTTGGACAGCCGCGCGATCTCCTTGAACGCCTTTTCTGCGCCGGAATCATGACCTTCCTGGAAGACGAAGACGGGAACGCCGTGCAGGCCTAGGCTGCCGGCCTTCTGCGCCAGGTCGTCGATATTCTCTTCCATGGCGTCGCCGATATAGACCAGCGCACTGACCTTCGCCTTCGCCGTCTCCTTCAGCGCATGGGTGAGGACCTTTCCGATCTGGGTGGTGCCGCTTCGGCACACGATGCGCGTCATTAGCGTCTTCAAGGCATCGGTATCGGCAACGAAGGCCGATGACCGGCATTCGCCCAGCCCGCGAAAATAGGCAAGTTGGACGCTGAGGGTTCCGGCCTTGCCGACTGCATCGAACATTTCGCCCTGCAGCTTGGTGGCGAGATCCCAGGTCGGCTGGCGGCTCATCGTCGCGTCGAGCGCCAGGATCAGCCGCCCGGAGCCGGTCGCGGACGCGGCAAGCGACCGCGTCTGACGGATAAAGGCGTCGATCTCGCCGGCATTGGATTGAGGCTTGACCGGCGCAGAACTGGCCTTTGCGGGCACTGGCTGCTTCTTGTCGCTCATAAGAACCAAGATGTGGCGTTGCCGGGCCGCTTGCAAGTCCAGTCTCGGACAAGATAAAGGGCCAGCGATCGCACAGTGGGCAGGACGCCCGGCCCAGGCGCTAGAGCAGACCGAGATCGGCGAGCTCACGCTTCAGCTTCGGCGGCATCTCGACGGCCTTGCCCTTGCCGATATCGGCCGGCGCGTCCGACGGTTTCAGGTATCGCCAGCCCTGGAAGGCGCGGCGCGGCTGCCAGTCGGTGCGCACGACCTCCGAATCAAGCATCAAATGGCAGCGGCCGATACCTTCATCGTCGGTGAAGGGGCGGATTTCGGTGATCAACTGGCGGCATTGCACGCTGCCCTTGATCACCCAATAGAGCGAGCCGCCATCAGTTACCTCGGCGCCGCGTGTCGGCACCATGCGGGTCGTGTGCCAGTGCTCGGCCGGTTCGCCGGCGCGGCGTCGCTCATCTAGGCGGAAGGCGATCCACTCTTCGAGATCCTCGACGCTGTCGCAACCGACGCACAGTTTTAGGAGATTGAGTGCCATCGCTTAAGGTTTAGTACGGCGCGCGGTTGCGTCAACGGCCCTGCCCGACTTCTCCACAGTGCCAGTGGCGTTGAGCCTTCAACATTCCACGACATTGACGGCGAGGCCGCCAAGGCTGGTTTCCTTGTATTTCTCGTTCATGTCGAGGCCGGTCTGACGCATGGTTTCGATCGCGGCGTCGAGCGGCACGAAATGGATACCGTCGCCCTTGATGGCCAATGAGGCAGCCGTCACCGCCTTGACGGCGCCAAGCGCATTGCGCTCGATGCAGGGCACCTGGACCAGGCCGCCGACCGGATCGCAGGTCATGCCGAGATGGTGTTCGAGCGCGATCTCGGCGGCGTTCTCGACCTGCTCGGGCGTGCCGCCCATGACGGCGCAGAGGCCAGCCGCGGCCATTGCCGAGGCCGAACCCACCTCGCCCTGGCAGCCGACTTCGGCGCCGGAGATCGAAGCGTTGGTCTTGATGATGCCGCCGACGGCTGCGGCGGTCAGCAGGAAGTCGCGGATGCTCGGCTGGTCGGCCTCGGGATGGAAATGCAGCCAGTAGCGCAGGACGGCCGGCAGCGTACCGGCCGCGCCATTGGTCGGCGCGGTAACGACGCGGCCGCCAGCGGCATTCTCCTCGTTCACCGCCATGGCGTAGATCGACAGCCAGTCATTGGCCAGCAACGGGTTGGGCTTGTTCTGCTGCCACTGCTCCTGCAGCTTGTCGTGCAGCATGCGGGCGCGGCGGCGCACTTTTAAGCCGCCCGGCATGATGCCGTCCTGCGACAGGCCGCGGTCGATACAGCCCTTCATGGCGCCCCAGATGGCGTCGAGGCCGCTGTCGAGCTCCTCACGCGACATATGCGCCTCTTCGTTGACGCGCTTCATATCGGCAATCGACAGGCCGCTCTTGCCGGCCATCTTCAGCATCTCGACAGCGTTCTTGAAGGGGTAAGGCACCTTTTTGCCTTCGGTCGTCACCGAGCCCTTCACCTTCATCCGCTGCAGCTCTTCTTCCGAGACCACGAACCCGCCGCCGATCGAATAATAGATGCGCTTGAGCAGCAACCGGTCGCCGGCATCGTAGGCGTAGAACGCCATGCCGTTGGCATGGCCGGTGAGCGGCGTCTTCCTGTCGAGCACCAGATCCGTCGCCGGATCGAAGCGATAAGAGGGATGGCCGGGCGGCGAAATCCGCTTCTCGGCGGCGATGCGCGTGGCGATGGTATCGGCCTGATCGGGGTCGACTGTCTGCGGTGTCAGGCCGGCAAGGCCGAGAACAACAGCGCGGTCCGAGCCATGGCCGATGCCGGTATAGGCGAGCGATCCGTGCAGGCTGGCGCCGATCCGATCGACCTTGACGCCGGCCGGGCGTGGCCAGTCATCGCCGGCGACCTCGTCGAGAAACCGCCGCGCCGCCGTCATCGGCCCCATCGTGTGCGAACTCGACGGCCCGATGCCGATCTTGAACAGGTCGAAAACCGAAAGGAACACGCTGCGCCGTCTCCGGGAATGGGATCAAGACCTACATATAGGACTTCCATGATGTTTGTGCTGTTTTGACAAATGCCGCGCTGCACCTGCCGACCTTGTTTGCTCCGGCAGCGACATTGATTGCTCGACCGTGACGGCGCGGCTATTCTGCCTATCGCAGGCCCGCCGCGTTTGGCCTCGCTTCTCATTTGCAAGGGAGGAAGCCGTGCTTACGTTGAATGCCAGGCCGCAGCCGGTGCGCATCGCGCCTGCCGAGACCGCTGTCGTCGTGGTGGACATGCAGAACGCCTTTGCCTCGAAAGGCGGCATGTTCGACCTCGCCGGCTTCGACATATCCGGCGCCGCGCCGGCAATCGACGCCAACAGGCGCCTGCTCAAGGCTGCACGCGAGGCCGGCGTCAGCGTCATTTACCTGCAGATGTCGTACAAGCCCGATCTCAGCGATGCGGGAGGTCCCTCGTCTCCGAACCATCACAAGGAACTGGGGATGGTCATGATGCGCGAGCGTCCCGAGCTTGCCGGCAGACTGTTGATCGACAACAGCTGGGACTGGCAGATCGTCGACGCGCTGAAGCCCGAACCGGGCGACCAGATCATCCGCAAATCGCGCTACAGCGGCTTTTGCAACACCGGCCTGGAAGCGCATCTGCGCGCCCGCAAGATCCGAAATCTGCTGTTCACCGGCGTCGCCACCAACGTCTGCGTCGATGCCACCGCGCGTGACGCCTACATGCTGGAATTCTGGCCGATCCTGGTCGAGGACGCGATGAACCATTCGGGTCCCGACTTCAACCGCCAGTCGACGCTGTGGAACTTCGAACACGCTTTCGGATGGATCACCCGGACTGACAGCGTCATCGAGGCGTTGCACATGGCTGCGCCTTTGCCGGCCTGAGCCATTCGTCGAAACGGACGCCTGGCCTGTGGTAAAAGGATTGCATGGGCGATTCCTTCCATCTTTCGACGGCCGATCTCGCGGCGCTGGCCTTCTTCCTCCTTGCATGGGTGCTGCATACGCTGGCGTCCGACGGGAAGCTTGTCAGCCGGGTGTCGCTGACGATGGCGATGAATGTGCAGCGCGAGGCCTGGATGCGCACCATGGCCGAGCGCGAGATCCGCATCGTCGACACCGCCATCATGAGCGGCCTGCAGCAAGGCACGGCCTTTTTCGCCTCGAGTTCGCTGATTGCGCTCGGCGGCTGCTTTGCGCTGCTCGGCGCCTCCGACCAGGTGCTTGCCGTGCTGAACGACCTGCCGCTGAACGCAACCTCATCGCGCTCGGCCTTTCAGATCAAGGTCTTCGGCCTAGTGCTGATCCTGGCCTTCGCCTTCTTCAAGTTCGGCTGGGCCTATCGTCTCTTCAATTACTGCACGATCCTGATCGGCGCGGTGCCGATCGCGCATGGCGAGGCCTCGCGCAACCCGGTCAGCGAAACGGCGGTGTGGCGCGCGGCGCGCATGAACATGTTGGCCGGCAAGCATTTCAACTCAGGCCTGCGCGCCGTGTTCTTCTCGATCGGCTATCTCGGCTGGTTCGTCGACCCGGTCGTGTTCGTTTTGTCAACGCTGCTGCTTCTGGCGGTTCTGGTGCGGCGCCAGTTCTTCTCGGCCGCCAGACAAGCAGTCATCGGTCAGCCGCCGGGGCCAGGGAAAAGCTGGTCGATCCGGCCCGACAGCCAATAGGCGGCAAGCCCGATCCATTCGCGGATCGCCGTGGTGGTCACGTCCAGCCCATCGCCGGGATTGCGGAACGGCCCGATGCCTTCTTTGCCCGAGGTGCGATGGTCGACCGGCCACGGAACCGTCGCAAAGCCGGCCTTGTCGAACAGCGCCTTGGCGCGCGGCATGTGGAAGGCCGAGGTCACCAGCAACCAGGTTTCACCGGGCTTCGGCGTCACCAACTCCCTGGTGAAGACGGCATTCTCGTAGGTGTTGCGAGATTTTTTCTCGAGGATCAGCCGATCGGCTGTCACGCCAAGGGCCGTGAGAAGGCGCGGCGCTGTCTCTGCATCGCCCTCGCCTGCGCGCATCAAATCAACGGGACCGCCGGAAATGACGACTTTCGCTGTCGGAAAACGCCGCGCCAGCACGGCCGCCTCGACCATGCGGTCGCCGCTGGCGTTCAGCTCGTACCCACCGCGCACGAAATTTATGGCGCCCTCCAGACTGCCGCCGAGCACGACGATACCGTCAACCTTTTGCGGCAGCGGCGGTCTTGGGAAACGCTCCTCCAGCGGATTGAGCATCATGGCGCCGAGCGGGGTCCAAGTCGAAAGCGCGAGAATGAGGAAGGCGAACACACTGCCTGTCGCCGCCAACCGCCGACGGCCGATCAGCGCCGCGAGCAAACCAGCCAGCAGCAGGAAGATCGCCAGATTGAGCGGCTGGACGAAGAACCAGAAGATCTTGGAGAGATAGAAGAACATTGCCTGCCTATCGCCAGCTCAAATTTTGACGGCCGATGAAGTGCTCAACCGCACTCGCCACAGCCTCGGCCTCGGGACGGCTCAACTCCCTGCCGAAAACAAGGACGCCATCCGCGTTGGTCAATCTGATGACTTCCGACAGTCCCGCTTCATCCGTCGGATAGGTATGGTCGAGGATCTCGACCTTAAGGTGCCCTTTCAAAGGCAATGACGAACGATTTTGCAAAGAACCCCTGATGTCGCGCATGGCGGCAGCGCTGGTCAGCCGCAGCGTTTCCTTGCCGAACACCAGCCAGATAAAATCCTTGCCGAGGAAATAGGTGAACAGGGCAATGATCGCCACGAACGACAGCAGGCCGAGAGTGCCGCTGGTGAGCGTTGCGGGCGACGTGTCTCTCAATCCCATATAGCCGGTGTAGGCTACGATCGCGGCCCCGATCAAGACAAAGCCTGTCCTGAAATCCGAGGTGCGTGGTGGGTTTGTGATCAGCAATTGGTCTCCCGTCTCGACGATGGAAATGCGAGACTGGGGCGGCATGCTACCACCACTTCTCCGGCTGGAAGGTTCCCGCCCCCTGCTCGATGACGGCAGCCGTCTGGAATAGGGTTTCCTCATCGAAGGGACGGCCGATCAGCTGCAAGCCGAGCGGCAGGCCCTTGGCGTCGAGGCCGGCTGGTACCGCGATGCCCGGCAGGCCGGCCATGTTCACGGTCACCGTGAAAATGTCGTTGAGATACATCTTCACCGGATCGGCGGCCATGTCCTCGTCGGCGATGCCAAAGGCGGCGGACGGTGTTGCTGGCGTCAGGATGACGTCGACGCCGGCGGCAAAGACGGTCTCGAAGTCGCGCTTGATCAGATTGCGCACCTTCTGCGCCTGCAAATAGTATGCGTCGTAATAGCCGGCCGACAGCACATAGGTGCCGATCATGATGCGGCGCTTGACCTCGCGGCCGAAACCGGCGGCGCGGGTCTTTTCATACATGTCGACGATGTCCTTGCCCGGCACGCGCAGGCCGTAGCGGACACCGTCATAGCGGGCGAGGTTGGACGACGCTTCGGCCGGCGCGACGATATAATAAGCCGGCAAAGCATATTTGGTGTGCGGCAGTGAAATGTCGACGATCTCGGCGCCGGCGTCCTTCAGCCAGGCAATGCCCTTCTGCCACAGCGCCTCGATCTCTTCCGGCATGCCGTCGACGCGGTATTCCCTGGGAATGCCGACCTTCATGCCCTTGATCGGCTTGCCGATCGCCGCCTCGTAATCCGGCACCGGACGGTCGACCGAGGTGGTGTCCTTGGGGTCGACCGAAGCCATCGACTTCAACAGGATCGCGGCGTCGCGCACGTCGCGGGCGATCGGGCCGGCCTGGTCGAGCGACGAGGCGAAAGCGACGATGCCCCAGCGCGAGCAGCGGCCATAGGTCGGCTTGATGCCGACCGTACCGGTGAAGGCGGCGGGCTGGCGGATCGACCCGCCCGTGTCGGTGGCCGTGGCGCCGGCGCACAGGAAGGCCGAAACGGCCGAAGCCGAGCCGCCCGACGAACCGCCCGGCACGAGCTGCGCGTTGTCCAAAGTGCGTGCGGTCTTGGTGCCGCCGGCCGAAACGAAACCGCCATCGCCCTGATGTGTGGTCGGCATCACCACCGTGTCGAGGCGCGAGCGCCGCCACGGATTGACGACCGGGCCGTAATAGGAGGTCTCGTTGGACGAGCCCATGGCGAACTCGTCCATGTTGAGCTTGCCCAGCATGACGGCGCCGTCGGCCCACAGATTGGATGTGACGGTAGATTCGTAGCGCGGCTTGAAACCGTCCAGCACATGGCTGCAGGCCTGGGTGTGGACGCCCTCGGTGCCGAACAGGTCCTTGATGCCGAGCGGGATGCCCTCCAGCGCACCGCCCTCGCCCTTGGCCAGCCTGGCGTCGGAGGCCTTGGCCATATCGCGCGCCTTGTCGCCGGTGACGACGATGTAGGCGTTGAGCACCGGATTGGCGCGCTCGATGGCCGAGAGATAGGCCTCGGTGATCTCGGCGGCGGAAATCTCCTTGCCGCGCAGCTTGGCGCGGGCCTGCGAAATCGTCAGATGGGTCAGTTCGCTCATCAAAGGCTCTTTTCGTAAAACACCGACCACTCGGAATCGGGATAATCCAGCACCGGACCGCAGCGCGAGAAGCCGGCGCGTTCGTAGACGGTCCATGCCGCGGGATGGCGGTCGCCGGTTTCCAGCACCAGGCGCTTCAATCCTTCCTGACGCGCCAGCGTCTCGACCCGCTCGACGATTTTGGCGCCGATCTTCCTGCCGCGATGCGAGGGCCGCGTATACATGCGCTTCACCTCGCCGACGGTCGCATCATGGCGCTTCAGCGCGCCACAGCCGATGGCCTGCCCGTCGTCGCGGGCTATGAAGACGGTGGTGTCTGCGCCGGCCATCTGCTCGACCGTCAGGTGATAACAGTGCTCCGGCGGCGTCAGTTCGAGCAGCGTCGCGTTGAGCTCCTCGACCAAAGCGCGGACATCGTCCTGCAACGGCGTTTCGATGGCGATCTCGATTGCCATCGGCCGCCTACTCCACGACCTTCGGCACGAGGAAGAAATTCTCTTCGGTGGCCGGCGCGTTGGCGACGATGTCGGCGGCTTTGTTGCCGTCGGTGACGATGTCTTCGCGCTTCTTCATCTCCATCGGCGTCACCGAGGTCATTGGCTCGACCCCAGAGACATCGACCTCGTTCAGCTGCTCGACGAAGCCCAGAATGGCGTTCAACTCGCCGGTCATGCGCTCGGCATCCTCCTCGCTCACCGCAATGCGGGCGAGACGAGCGACGCGCTTCACTGTCTGCAGATCAACGGACATGTCTTTAGCCTTTGGGAAAACCAGATGGCGCTATAGCGGCGCGGCGCGTGCCGCGCAACATCGATCGTGCTCAGGGCTGCGCTGCAGTGCCGGCCCGGGCCTTGCTCTGACGCAGCGGAAGCGGCAATTCGAACAGCCGCTCCTTCGCCGGACACATACCGCAGGCGGCCTCATCCTCTAGCGCGGCAAAGTCTTTCAGCTCGGCGTTGGAGCAATCCGGATCGAGGGGCTGATAGGCGAGATAGCCATCCCATTTGTCGGAAAGCCGGTATTTTGCCTTCTGCATCGGCAGATAGGCCAAGGGAGCACATTTCCAGATGCGCCCATCGAGAAGCTGCTTGCAGTGACGAGCCGGACAGGCCTCCCAGCTGGCGCGCGGGTCGCCATCCTCGAACGGCACCATCGTGTCGCCAAAACCTTCGTAGCGCCGGGTCCAGTTCTTGTGCGCTGGACGCACTCTGGCGACGAATCCGTGTTCCTGCCGCCATTGCTCCAGCAAGGCGAAGACCGGTTTCAACCGGTCGCGGTACTCTTCGGAATCATGATGCACGGATATGACAAGGCGGGCGTCTGGGTCCGCCGCAAGGATGGTTGGCAGCGTCGGGTGGCGATGCAGGAAGAAGCCGTTCGAGACGATCTCGATCTGTGTCTGCGGCCAATGCCGCCGCACCAGACCGACAAATTGCGGCAAGTGCGGATGGATGGTGGGTTCGCCGCCAAGCAGGGAAAACCGGGTGACCGAGACGCGCCGGCTCCACAGCCCCATCCAGCGGCCGGCATCCTCAACTGAAACCGTGCCGGAATGGGCATGGTTGGAATAGTGCGAGCAGCTTTCGCAGGCCAGATTGCAACCATGTGCGACGTGCAGTTCAAGCTTCCGGAACACCGGCTGCTCTCCCCGCAAAAGCAATCCCATCCGTTTCAGCATAGGGTCACGCTAGCATGCGGATGTGTGCGGTGCATCTGCCGCCGACGGCAAATTTCAGCTCTTTGTTTTACGCAATTCCCAAGGGAAAACCGCTCCACACTTTTCCTGGAATTGCTCTAAGGCAGGGACACGCCTTCGCACAGGTAATAGCTGCCGCCATTGCCGGCCTGCTCGCCTTCGTCGGCGGTCGGGCGCACCGAGACGATGTCGATTTGCGTCGCGTTCATCTGCGTGATCGAAAGCACGTCGGGAAAAAGAAAGCCCGGCTCCTGGCAGATGGCGGTGACCGCCCAGCTCGGCGAGCCCGTCGCCTTGGTGACCTGGACGAACTCGCAATTGTACTCGACGCTTTGCAGTCCGTCCGCCGACAGGATGACATTGCCGGCGTCGATCAGCGTCTGCAGCGTGTCCTTTTTGGCTTGGGCACAAAGCTCCTGGGTTTGGAGATAGACGCCCTTGATGAAGTCCTCGGCGGCCGATGCGGGTGACGCCGCAACCAGCATCGACACGCAAAGAGTCCTTCTCAAACCCATGGTTTCATTCCCTTTTGCGACAAGGGATCGTCCAAACGATCGCTCTACAGTGTGATCGTTTGGCCGATTGCTGGCAAGGCCACGTCAACACCCGATCCTTCGAGGCCCGCAACGAACTTTTCCGCCGTTGGGTCGATGATCGGGAACGTGCCGAAGTGACAGGGCACGACCGTGTCGAAGTGGAAGAAGCGCCGGCAGGCAAGGGCCGCCACCGCACCGCCCATGGTGAAGCGGTCGCCGACCGGCACGATGCCGATCTTCGGCTCGTGCAATTCGTTGATCAGCGCCATGTCGGAGAAGATGTCGGTGTCGCCCATGTGGTAGAGCGTCTTGTCTTCCGGAAAATGCAGGACCAGCCCGCCGGGATTGCCGAGATAGACGTTCTGGCCACCATCGAGGCCAAACGACGAGGAATGCAGCGCCTGCACGAAGGTGGTGGTGAAGGCGCCGCAATCGACGGTGCCGCCGAGATTGCCGGGGTTGATCTTGTTGCCGTCGACGCCCTTGCCGACCAGGTACATGCAGATCTCGAAATTGGCGACCAGCTGGGCGCCGCTCTTCTTCAGCACCTCCACCGCGCCGCTGACATGGTCACTGTGGCCGTGGGTCAAAAGCACATGGGTGACGCCCTCCGCCGGCCCCTCCCAGCCGCCCGTCCATGACGGATTGCCGATGAGATAGGGGTCGATCAGGATGGTCGCACCTGATGTCTCGATGCGAAAGGCCGAATGGCCGTACCAGGTCAATTTCATCAATCGTTTTCCTCGATTTTGGTTGCGCCGGAAGATAGAACGCCGGCTGCGAAATTAAAGTGACATAGTGTGCTCCTGGTTCAAAAGAACGTGTCAGGGGCTTTGTCACGGTAAAACTGGTTTGGGGAAAGCCGTTGGGCATCATAGCGATTGAGGATCTGCCGGCACGCCTGGAAGGCGGCAGGACGCTGGCCGGGCTAGATCTCGGCGACAAGACGATCGGCGTCGCCGTTTCCGACCGGGGCTTGTCCTTCGCCCATCCGCGCCCGGTGATCCTGCGCAAGAAGTTTTCGCTGGATGCGGCGGCGCTGCTTGCCCAACTGCAGAAGGACAATATCGGCGCGTTCGTGCTCGGCCTTCCCATCAACATGGACGGGTCGGAAGGTCCCCGCGCCCAGAAATCGCGCGCCTTCGTGCGCAACATGGCAGGCGTGACCGACCTGCCTTTCGTGCTGTGGGACGAGCGGCTGTCGACGGTCGCCGCCGAGCGGACGTTGATCGAAATGGATTTCTCGCGCGCCAAGCGCGCCGGCAAGATCGATTCGGCGGCCGCCGCCTTTATTCTGCAGGGAGCTTTAGATCGACTCCAGTCGCTTGGCTCATCCGATCGGACGGAACCGGACTTCCCATCTGGCGCCTGATCCAGGCGGCGATGTTGCGGCGGCGCCGGAACGCCCACAATGCCATCAACAGGAATCCGTCAAAGACGCAGGCTCTTGCCACCATGCCCGGAATGATTGCCGGGTCGATGCCCAGCATCTGGCCGTAGAGCTGGAACACGACGTCGTGCAGCTGCCGGCTGAGCATGACGTAGCCGAAATTGATGTCGTTGAGCGACAGGAAGAACCAGCCCCAGAACAGAGCAAGTGGGGCGGCCCACAATGCGAACAGCGTGCGCATCAGTGACCGTCCCTGCGGCTGGAGCCGCCTCTATGGCCACCATCTTTGGGACCGCCATCCCTGTGACCGCCATCCCTGGGACCGCCATCCCTGGGACCAATGTCCGGCCGGCCGGAAATGCGCGACAGCAAGGAGCCGTGCGCGGCGCCTTGTGCCATAGCGTGCGCAGTGGCGAGGCTCTCGGCCTCGCGCGAAACTGCGACGGCCAAAACCGACCTCCGCTCGGCATGCATGGCGACGTAAGAGGCCAGAAGTGCCGCCAGTTGCACGGCCACAACCATGAACAGGCCGTTGATGCCTTGCGCGGCGCCGCCGATCAGGATTAGCGACAGGACGGCGGATGCGGAAATAAAGGCGGTCCGCGCCACGCTATCGGCTCCTTCGGGGCTCGCTGCGGCGTTAACCAAACTCTCGACGAAGACCCAGCAAAACAACACCGCGACGACCAGCAGCGCAATGGCCAGCGGCGCCACGACGGCAGCGTTGTCGAGATCGATCATACGGGTGTTTTCCACGACGACGCCGAGCACCGCCAGAGCGCCCGCAACGCCGCGGTTTCCATCCATGCAGATGAACGCCAGCAGGGCGAAAACCACTGCCCAGTGCAAGGCCAGAAAAGAGGTCAAAATGGCACGCATGGCATTCCTGCTTTGGTGACAAAGACAGTGGGCTTTGCGGCCCGCCGCTGCAACGGAAACCATTTGTTAAGGTTAACGTCCATCCACAGGCCGCGGTAAATTCGCGGTGACAGGCTGTGCAGCCGGGCCTCAGTTGACCGGCGGATAGAGCGTGTCGATAATCATGCGCGCGTCATGGCGTGAATCGAGCATGCCATAGGTGTTGCGCCACTGACCGGCGAGCCGCGTCTCGACAAAGGCATCGGCAATCCGCCCTGCCCCCAGCCGGCGCAATTCCGCCGCTGCCGCCGACAGCGCCAGCTGCTCGGTGAGCAGGCGGGCCGACCCCTCATCGGTGCCTGCGACCTGCATGGCGGCCTTGAGCACGCCGATGGTGCCGCGTCCGCCGGCGCCGAGATCGCGATCGATGCCGGCCAGCACCTCCTCGAACAGGCCGGGCGCGCGGCCAAGCACGCGCAGCACGTCGAGTGCCATGACATTGCCGGAGCCCTCCCAGATCGCGTTGACCGGGGCTTCACGATAGTAACGGGCGAGCGGCGCTTCCTCGACATAGCCATTGCCGCCGAGGCATTCCATCGCCTCGTAGAGCAGCGGCGGCGCGATCTTGCAGACCCAGTATTTGACCACTGGCGTCATGGCGCGGGCAAAAGCCGCCTCGCCGCGGTCGCTGGCCGCCTCGTCGAAAGAACGCGCCAGCCGGAACGAGAGCGCTGTGGCGGCGGCGACATCGAGCGCCATGTCGGCCAGCACACGCTGCATCAGCGGCTGTTCGATCAATGTCGAGCCAAACACCTGGCGGTGGCGGGTATGATGGACGGCTTCGGCCAAGCCGGCGCGCATGATCGCCGACGAGGCGACAGCGCAGTCGAGCCGGGTCAAGGTGACCATGTCCATGATCGTCTTCACCCCGGCGCCGGGCTCGCCGACCATCTCGCCGATGGCATTGACGAACTCCACTTCCGAGGAGGCGTTGGAACGGTTGCCGAGCTTGTCCTTCAGCCGCTGGAAACGGAAGCCGTTGCCGGAGCCGTCGCCGAGAATGCGCGGGACGAGAAAGCAGGAAAGCCCTTCCGGCGCCTGTCCGAGCACGAGGAAAGCATCCGACATCGGCGCCGACATGAACCATTTGTGGCCGGTGAGACGATAAAAACCGCTGCCGGCGCGCTCGGCCCTTGTGGTGTTGGCGCGCACGTCGGTGCCACCCTGCTTTTCGGTCATGCCCATGCCGAGCGTCAGCCCGGTCTTTTCGACCGGCGGCTTCTGGCTCTGGTCGTATTTGCGCGTCGTCACGCGCGGCGCCCATTCGCGAAACAGCTTTGGGCTGGCCATCAACGCGGCCAGCGAAGCGCTGGTCATGGTGATGGGGCACAGGTGCCCGGTTTCGAGCTCGGCTGTCAGGTAGAAACGCGCGGCGCGGACCTGATGGCGGCGGCCGATCTCGCTGTCGCCGTTCTCCCAGATCGAGGAATGCAGGCCGCCGGCGACCGAGCGCCGCATCAACGCATGATAGGCCGGGTGGAACTCGACCTGGTCGATGCGCCGGCCCTGGCGGTCATGCGTGCGGAGCTTGGGCGTCTCGACATTGGCAAGACGCGCCAGCTCCTGCGCTTCCTGTGTCAGGACGAAGCGGCCAAGCCCGTCGAGATCCTTGCGGACCGGATCGGAAAAGCGTTCGGCGAGCTGGATCAGCAACGGATCGCCCCGCCAGGCGTTGCCGCCCGTTAGCGGCGGCGGCTGGTTGGTCACGTCGTCGGTCACGCACTGTCCTTATGTTACGAAGGCTTCGAATCCGAAGCCATCGGCTAGATATAGCCCAAGCTTGCCGGAGCGCGCGACGAAAATACCGGGGAGAAAGGCCGCAATCCCAAGCTGGCGCTTGCGGCAAGGAATTCTCCCCCCTATAGCAGCGCCTTGAGATGACCGACGCTTCGTCCCTGCCGCTTTATCCTCATCGCCATCTTCTGGGCATCCGCGATCTTTCCCCCGCCGATATCGAGCTTTTGCTCGACCGGGCCGATCGCGCCGTCGCCATTTCCCGGCAATCCGAGAAAAAGACCTCGACGCTGCGCGGCCGCACCCAGATCAACCTCTTTTACGAAGCCTCGACCCGCACGCAATCGTCGTTCGAGCTGGCCGGTAAACGGCTTGGCGCCGACGTCATGAACATGTCGGTGGCGAGTTCTTCGGTGAAGAAGGGCGAAACGCTGATCGACACGGCGATGACGCTGAACGCCATGCGCCCTGACATCCTCATCATCCGCCACCAGTCGGCGGGCGCCGCCGCGCTTCTGGCACAGAAAGTCGGCTGTTCGGTGGTCAATGCGGGCGACGGCGCACATGAGCACCCGACGCAGGCGCTGCTCGACGCGCTGACCATCCGCCGCGCCAAGGGGCCGCTGTCGAAGCTGATCGTGGCGATCTGCGGCGACATCCTGCATTCGCGCGTGGCGCGCTCCAACATCATGCTCTTGAACGCGCTCGGCGCGCAGGTGCGGGTCGTGGCGCCGTCCACGCTGTTGCCGTCCGGCATCGAGAAAATGGGTGTCATCGTCTCGCGCTCGATGGCTGAAGGGCTGAAAGGCGCCGACGTGGTGATGATGCTGCGCCTGCAGCGCGAGCGCATGGAAGGCGCCTTCGTGCCGTCGGTGCGCGAATATTTCCGCTATTTCGGCCTCGATGCCGAAAAGCTGAAGGCGGCCAAGGATGGCGCACTGGTCATGCATCCCGGACCGATGAACCGCGGCGTCGAGATCGCGTCCGAAATCGCTGACGGCCCGCAAAGTGTCATCCAGGAACAGGTCGAAATGGGTGTCGCCGTGCGCATGGCGGTGATGGAAGCGCTGCTTGATCCCCGCCGCAACGCAGAGGGCCGTGGCGCATGAGCACGACGGTCTTTGAGCGCGCCCGTATCGTCGACCCGTCGCGGGGCATCGATGAAGTCGGCACCGTCATCGTCGAGGGCCGCAAGATCGTTGCTGCCGGCAAGGCTGCCCTGAACCAGGGGGTGCCGGCGGGAGCCACAGTCGTCGACTGCGCCGGCAAGACGATTATCCCCGGCCTGATCGATGCGCGCGTCTTCATCGGCGAGCCCGGTGGCGAACACCGCGAGACGATTGCATCGGCAAGCGTTGCGGCGGCGGCCGGCGGCGTCACCTCCGTCATCATGATGCCCGACACCGACCCGGTGATCGACAATGTCGCGCTGGTCGAATTCGTGCTGCGCACCGCCAGGGACACCGCAATCGTCAATATCTTCCCGGCGGCGGCGATCACCAAGGGCCTTGCCGGTCGCGAAATGACCGAGTTCGGCCTGCTGCGCGAGGCCGGCGCGGTCGCCTTCACTGACGGCCGGCATACAATATCCAGCGCGCTGGTGATGCGCCGGGCACTGACCTATGCCCGCGATTTCGGCGGCGTCATCGCGCATGAGACGCAGGATGGCGATCTCGCCTCGGCAGGCGTGATGAATGAAGGCCTCTATGCCAGCTGGCTCGGCCTTGCCGGCATTCCACGCGAGGCCGAGTCCATCCCGCTGGAACGCGACCTGGCCCTGGCGCGGCTGACGCACGGCGCCTATCACGCGGCCAAGATTTCGACGGAAATGGCAGCGCAAGCCGTGAGGCGGGCGAAAGCCGACCAGGCCAATGTCACGGCAGGCGTCGCGATCCACAATCTGTCACTCAACGAGAACGATGTCGGGGAATACCGCACCTTCTTCCGGCTGACGCCGCCGCTGCGCGCCGAGGAGGACCGGCTGGCGATGATCGAAGCGGTGAAGGATGGCACGATCGACATCATCGTCTCCTCGCACGACCCGCAGGATGTCGACACCAAGCGCCTG
The DNA here is from genome assembly GCF_057784315.1 of Mesorhizobium sp. CNPSo 4684. NCBI lineage: Bacteria > Pseudomonadati > Pseudomonadota > Alphaproteobacteria > Hyphomicrobiales > Phyllobacteriaceae > Mesorhizobium > Mesorhizobium sp. CNPSo 4684. Next base: position 27,985 of record NZ_JBWLUX010000005.1, read on the forward strand.
CCCTTCGCCGATGCCGCTGCCGGCGCCATCGGGCTGGAGACGTTGCTGGGCGCAGCACTGCGGCTCTACCACAATGGCGATGTGCCGCTGCTCAGGTTGATCGAGACGCTGTCCACGGCACCGGCGAAACTGTTCGGCCTGCCCGGCGGCACGCTGAAGCCGGGCGCTCCGGCTGATCTTGCAGTCGTCGACCTCGAAGAGCCCTGGATCGTCAGCGAAAGCGGCATCCGTTCGCGCTCGAAAAACACCTGTTTCGAAGGTGCGCGGCTGCAAGGCATGGTCTTGCAAACGCTGGTGACGGGCCGCACAGTGTTTTCGACCTAGAGTGATTGCGGCACGTCGCGCGTCGATCTGCTGCCAGGGAAATGCGGGGGGGGAAACAATGAGTTACAACGTCATCCTGGCATTGCTGTTCGGCTATCTCCTGGGTTCGATTCCCTTCGGCCTGCTGATCACCCGCGCCGCCGGTCTCGGCGACGTGCGCAAGATCGGCTCCGGCAATATCGGCGCCACCAATGTGCTGCGCACCGGCAATAAGGGCCTGGCCGCCGCGACGCTGGTGCTCGACGCGCTGAAGGGCACGGCGGCGGTGATGATCGCGCGCCATTATGGGCACGACTTCGGACCGTGGGCTGGGCTTGGACTCTGGGCAGGCCTCGGCGCCTTCCTTGGCCATCTGTTTCCCGTCTGGCTTGGTTTCAAGGGCGGCAAGGGCGTGGCGACCTATCTCGGCGTGCTGATCGCGCTCGGCTGGCATGTGGCGTTGATCTTCATCGTCGTCTGGCTGGTGATGGCTTTCGTCTTCCGCTACTCGTCGCTGGCGGCGCTGACGGCAGCGGTCATCGTGCCGATTGCGCTGTATTTCCTGAGCACGCCTGAGGTCGCCGGGCTGTTCGTGGTGATGAGCCTGATCGTCATTGTAAAACACCGCGCCAACATTTCGCGCCTGCTTGCCGGCACTGAAGGCAAGATTGGAGCCAAGGGATGAGCAAGCCTGCCGCCGGGCCGCGCCTCAGCGACCGGCAGCGGCTGAGCTGGCTGCGGCTGATCCGCACGCAAAATGTCGGCCCGGCCTCGTTTCGCGAATTGATCAACCGCTTCGGCTCGGCCGAGACAGCGCTCGAGATGCTGCCCGAGCTGATGATTTCGGGCGGCGCCAGAAAAACCGTCCGCATTCCCTCCATCGCCGAGGCCGAAGCGGAACTGGAGGCGGCCGGCGAGAACGGCGCCCGCTTCGTCGGCATTGGTGAGGCCGACTATCCGCCGATGCTCAAGAATATGGACAATCCGCCGCCGCTGATTGCCATGAAAGGCGAAGCCGCGGTGTTCCGCCTGCCGGCGGTCGCCATTGTCGGCGCCCGCAACGCATCGCTCGCCGGGATCAAGATGGCGCGCATGCTGGCGGCGGATCTTGGCCGCGACGGCTACGCCATTGTCTCGGGCCTGGCGCGCGGCATCGACACGGCGGCACATCAGGGCAGTCTCTCGACAGGCACGATCGGGGTGCTGGCCGGCGGGCTCGACGTCCCCTACCCGCCCGAAAATATCGGCCTATGCAACGACATCGCCGAACGTGGCGGTGCCGTTATTTCGGAGATGCCGTTCGGCTGGCAGCCGCGGGCGCAGGATTTTCCGCGCCGCAACCGGCTTGTCGCGGGTGCGGCCCTCGGACTGGTGGTGATCGAGGCGGCGCAACGCTCCGGCTCGCTGATCAGCGCGCGCCTGGCCGGCGAAATGGGCCGGCTGGTCTTTGCCGTGCCGGGTTCACCGCTCGATCCGCGTTGCGCCGGCTCAAACGGCCTGCTCAAGGATGGCGCCACCCTGGTCACCGAGGCATCCGATGTTTCCGGCGCGATCGCGCCCTTGGCCGGCACGCGGTCGCCCATGGCGGCGTCCTCGGAAAAGGCGCCCGACTTTTCGGCAACGCCGCCGCCCGGCGAGGACGAGCGCAGCGGCGTGCTCGAAGTGTTGGGGCCGACTCCGGTGGCGGTGGATGAAATCATCCGCCACACCGGCCTCAACGCCGCCCAGGTGTCGATGGTGCTGCTTGAACTCGACCTTGCCGGCCGCATCGAGCGCCACGCCGGCGGCAGTGTCTCGCTCGTGTTCGGCGGCTCCTGACGGCTAGCGGAACAGATACCGCGACACCTCCGGATTGCCACGGCGCCACATCACATTGTCCAGAAAATAATGATGCACGTTGATGAAGATCAGCACGATGAAGAAGAACAGCGATGATCCCAGGACTTGCCTGTCATAGGGGATCAAAGCCGTCAGCGCGGACGGGATCAGCCAGAAGCCGAGATAGCCAAGGGCGGTGCCGCCGACGATAAAGCCGAGGAGCCGGAACCTGTAGAGTGGGCCTAGAAAGGACAGGACCTTCGGCTGCGGATCGCTTTCGGCATCGGAGCTGTCACGCTCGACGTTCGTCTGGTAGCGCCAGACCACGGCGAGATACTGCAGCGAGTGGAGCGCTGGTACGATGAGCAGCCAGAGCGGGTTTATTCTGGCAATCAGGATCCAGAGATAGAGCGACGCGACATAGGCCACCAGGCCGTTATAGGGCAGACCGCCGCCGTTCTTTCGCCAGCGATTGACCAACATCAAAAGCGTGGCCGCCGTCGACGCTACGGCCGCCAGCAGGGCAATGTCGGCAATCCAGGAAGGGGCGGCGAATGTGTAATAGTCCAGCCCGTAATATTTGCCCTGGGTGACCGCGGTGTTGGTCTGCAGCCACGCCAGGATCCACACGGCATAGGAGTTGACCAGCAGCACCTTCTTGTCGCGGTCGTCGAAGAATTTGCGCTTGAGCACCGCATCCACCATCAGCATGCCGTAGCCCTGCTTGACGTAGTGCCAGCCGACAAAAAAGAACATGGCGTTGGTTGCATAGCCGAGCAGCCGCGTGTTCGCCGCCCCCGCGCCATAGGCGAAGAACCCGGTCATGACCAGAGGCACGACAATGCCCGCAAAGATGTAGCGGAGTTGCAGGCTCCGGTCGTAGCCGTCGCCGGACACCTTGCGCGTGAAATTGCGATAGAAAAGCTGGTAGGAGTGGGCGAAGTGGGGATAGTTCACGAGATAGGCCACGAAGACCATCGTTGCGGCTACCGGACCCTCATACTCGAGCGGAACGAGAAACAGCACCGGCAGGATGAGAAAAGCGCTGCCGCCCAGCATCAGGAAATCGGCGACCGGGCCGAAGAGATATTTCTGAGGTGTCCCCGCCTTAGGAGCTACAGCATCCGCCGAAAGCTGAAGTGCCATGTTCGAACCCTCCCCTGGAAGGCCCGAGTTTAGCCAGCGGCGGGTGTGGCGACAAGGTTGGAGCTGCGCCCGCGCCGATGCAGTCCGCAAGGTCGTCTTGTGATTTTGCGAGTAGAAATGGCGAGCGTGAGGGGGGTCGAACCCATGACCTGCTGATTAAAAGTCAGGGCCTCAACACTAAAACGAATGCAAGCACTACGACGCGACGCCGCGAGCGGCAAGGCGATCACTCGCCTGCCATCGGCCAGCTGTGACGATATCCGGGAGCCAAAGGCAGGGCTCAAGCGGCTCGCAGCGGACGACAGGGACGCTGCCGACACATTCAGGCGGGTTGAAGGTGCCCGACCGAGCGCTCGCGCATCCTCAACACCAGCAGGCGCGTGGCTGCGAATGGCGCCATAGCGATAAACGCCATCGTGACACCGACGAAAACCGACAAGACACAAATCCCGCCGGGGACGGAGCAAACTGTTTCCATGACGTACCCCTTTTCACCGTTGACCTGGTGGCCCCCTCCGCGCGCCTGCAAAGGATGATCTCACTTCAGGGGAAATACAAGCATGTTCTAATAGACACGAGCCGCAAGAGGTTCTCAGGAGATCAGATGAGCCTTCTTCGTCCCGGATCAAAGCCAAAAAAGCGCACCCAACAGCGGCTGCTTCGAGGCTGCGAGGCGCAGCAGCCGACTCATACAGCGCTCTGGCGGGCTAAAGGAACCTAATTCTACGCTCAATCGTTCAATCAGGGTATGGCGCCAATCGGGTGTGCGCATGAACCCTCGTGACAAGGCTATTTCTCCGTTTGAGGAGGAACAACACCAGGTCCAACTCGCAAAGAGCGCGCGCCTCCGAGAGCTTCGATCTCATGCGTCTTGGCTGGCCTTCGACCCTCATGCCCAGTTTCATGATGAGATAGACCTCTCAGCCATTTTTGAGGAAAACGCGTCGCGCCCACGCTTATAGGGCGACGTACGTCCCAGGGACTTCAGTCGTAATTGAGTCATTCCTAATATGCCTATAGCTTAGGCAGTGCGGGGGACCCCCGAATTCCAAACCCGCAATGGCCGGTGCGCCTGCTTGCCCAAGCAACCCCCCGCACCGGCCATTCCTACTGGGATTGAGGAGCTATCGCCTCGAGGCGATGGAAGGAGACGGAGGGAAGGTCCTGCGGCTGAGCAGCGCCGAAAACGATCTGAGTTAACGTCACATGTCGATTGGTGAAAATGCGGAATGTCCAATCGACGATTTCGGAACCAAAACGGTAACGTCAGACCTTAATCCAACAGCAGAAGCCCGCTACTGGGTGCTCAGCACGGGCTATGTACCCCGCAAAGGAACCGACCCTTGTATCGATAAAACTGAATATTCGGCAGATCACAAGGTCTGCCGATTATCGAGGGAGGATGTCATATGCCAACGTTCATAGTCACAGGGTCCTATTCAGCCACCGCAGCGAGTGGAATGATTGACAATCCGACGAACCGAGAAAAGGCGGCCCGTGCCATCTTTGAAGCAGCAGGCGGGAAACTGCATTCTTTCTACGTCACGACGGGTGAAACTGACTGGATGGCAATCACGGAATTCGGCGACGGTGCTGACCTGATCCCCGCACTTCTCGTCGTCGGCGCATCGGGAGCAGTATCGAATATCAAAACCGTGCGAGCATACACGGGCGCAGAGTTCAAGGCGGCCCAAGAGAAGGCGGGAAAAATCGCTTCTTCCTACAAATCCCCGGCAAAATAAGCAGACCACACTGGTGCGCCATCAGGGGCCGGCAAGGCCTGTAATTTATCACGCTGCTAAATTTGGCCCGCTGCCTGGGTGGCGGGCTTTTTCAATGGGCGAGCAGGCCGGCGGCCCGTCCTATCTCAATGATTGCCAAGATCACGCTTGCTGCCGTTACAAGTGCCGCCATCCATCGTTCGAAACTGGCAAGACGTCTCGCGGTCACGATCTGTTGGCCGTCCCAATAAAGCTCTCCCGTGCTTTCGTGGACACCCAGCAAAGACACGCCGTTGAGGCTGATGGCTTTGACACCGGCCGGCCATTCCGGTGGTGAGGGCTCAACGACGTGCCGATACTGCCGGATTCTATCCCAATCGATCATCTCACCCCCTGCTTGGAATTTTTGTTAGCCGCTGGTTAGCCCCTGTGGAAAACCGGTCCGATCGTTTCGTATCGAGACCATATGCATTTGATTTTGCTTGCATTTTGGTGAGCGCGATGGGATTCGAACCCATGACCTACTGATTAAAAGTCAGTTGCTCTACCGGCTGAGCTACGCGCTCCCGCGGGCTCTAAAGGCCGCCCTCGAAATTGCGCGGAACATAGGGAGAGTGCCGCGAACGGTCAACCGGAAAAAGATGGCTCGTTCACCGAGGTTTCTGCCCTCGCCTGACGCGCCGCAAATTGCCACTCACGCGACGCCCAGCGAGCTACCCCGCAACGAGGTCGCCGCTTCTAATCTGCGGGTGCGTGAAATGGACTTCTCTTTCGAGCTGAATGAAGAAACATTACAAATCAGTAACTTATCCTTTTTGGCGGAACCTTAGGACTGTCGATCCGTTTTTTCCTCACAGGGACGTCAACCACCCTTTCAAGGGAGAAGATCATGAACAAGATCGCAACGGGTTTGCTGGCGACCACACTGTCAGTTTCATTCGCTGCTGCAGCGATCGTGCCGGCCGATGCCGCGCAGATATTCGTACCGCAAGCACCGTCGGCTCCCAATGTGCAGGCGGTCGACTATCAGCCGTGGATGAGGCACCGCAACTTCCGCGTCAGCCGGAGTGATGGCATGTACTGGAACGGCCATCGCGGCTATCGCGAATACCGCAGGGGCTATCGCCGTCATGGCGACTATTGGTTCCCGCTGGCTGCGTTCGCCACGGGCGCCCTGATCACAGGCGCGATCGTCAACAGCCAGAACAACCGTGTCTACCGGGGCAATTCGCATGTCCAGTGGTGCTATGACCGCTACCGGTCCTATCGCGCGTCGGACAATACGTTCCAGCCCTATAACGGGCCGCGCCAGCAGTGTTATTCGCCCTACTGACGAGTCCTGGGTAAAATTCTGAGTATGGGAGGCTATTGGAACCCGCGCCGGCAACGGCGCGCGGGTTTCGTCTTTGGGCGCGAAGTCAGGGCGTGCTTAAGGTCCGGCGCACCGCATCGCGCCAGCCCGCCAGTTTTGCCGAGCGGACGGCGGCGTCCATATCCGGCTTGAAGCGGCGCTCAAGCGCCCAGCTCCTGGAAAAATCCTTCGCCTTCGGCCACACGCCCGCCTTCGAGCCGGCGAGCCATGCGGCGCCTAGCGCCGTCGTCTCCAGAATGGTCGGGCGGTCGACCGGCGCATCGAGAATGTCGGCCAGTCGCTGCATCGTCCAGTCGGAGGCCACCATGCCGCCGTCGACGCGAAGCACGGTTTTCGCCGAAGCCCCTTTCCAGTCCTTGCGCATGGCGTCGAGCAGATCGCGCGTCTGGTAGGCGACGGATTCGAGCGCGGCGCGGGCGAACTCCGCCGGGCCTGAATTACGGGTCAGGCCGAAGATCGCGCCACGCGCCTCGGCGTCCCAGTGCGGCGCGCCCAGCCCGACGAAAGCCGGCACCAGATAGACATTCTGCGTGGGATCTGCCTCGGCAGCCAGCACACCGCTGTGCTCGGCCTTGCCGATTACTTTGATCCCGTCGCGCAGCCATTGCACGGCAGCACCGGCGATGAAGATCGAGCCTTCCAGCGCATAGGTGGTCTTGCCGTTCAGCCGGTAGGCGATGGTGGTCAACAGCCGGTTCTTCGAGCGCACCAGATCGGCGCCCGTGTTGAGCAGCGCGAAGCAGCCGGTGCCGTAAGTGGATTTCATCATGCCCGGCTCGAAACAGGCCTGGCCGATGGTCGCAGCGTGTTGGTCACCCGCCACGCCGAGGATCTTTATCCCGGCGCCAAACAGGCTTTTCTCCGTCACGCCGTAGTCGTCGGCGCAATCCTTGACCTGCGGCAGCATCGCGACCGGGATGCGCAGGATGGAGAGCAGCTCGTCGTCCCAGACATTTTTCTCGATGTTGTAGACCAGCGTGCGCGAGGCGTTGGTGGCGTCGGTTGCGTGAACCTTGCCGCCGGTCAGCCGCCAGATCAAAAAACTGTCGATGGTGCCGGCGAGCAGTTCGCCCTTTTCGGCGCGTTTTCTGGCGCCTTTTACCTTGTCCAGCATCCAGGCGATCTTGGTGCCGGAGAAATAGGGATCGAGCAGCAGGCCGGTTTTTTTGGTGAATGTCTTTTCCAGCCCCTGCTTCTTCAGCTTCTGGCAGAGCGGCGCGGTGCGCCTGTCCTGCCAGACGATGGCGTTGTGGATCGGCTTGCCCGTCGCCTTGTCCCAGATCACGACGGTTTCGCGCTGGTTGGTGATGCCGATCGCCGCCACATCGGACGCCTCGCGGCCGGCGGCCTTCAGCGCGCCTTTGACCGTGGCGACGACGGTTGCCCAGATGTCCTCCGGGTCGTGCTCGACCCAGCCGGAGGCCGGGTAATGCTGGGTGAATTCCTGCTGCTTGCTGCCGGCAACCTTCATCTCACCGTCGAACAGGATCGCCCTGGTCGATGTCGTGCCCTGGTCGATCGCAAGGATGTATCCGGTCATTAGTCCTCCCGGTAGCTCGCTTATACAAACAGGGGAGACGGCACGATGCCGCCTCCCCGTTCACTATGATCCTGGCGCGTACGCCAAGACTACTTCTGCCAGCTCTTCACCAGTTCGTCGTAGTTGATGGTGATCGGCTTTTCCTTCTCGTTCTCGATCTTCAACTGAGGCGCGAGATTGCCCTTCTTGACCGCGTCGGCGTTCCAGTAGGCGAGGTCATGCTCTTCGGCCATCTTCGGGCCGATATCGCCCTGGACGCCCGACTTCTCGATGCGGGTCATGACCTTTTCCTGCTCGGCGCAGAGCGAGTCCATGGCTTCCTGCGCCGTCTTGGCGCCGGACGAAGCATCGCCGATCGCCTGCCACCAAAGCTGTGCCAGCTTCGGATAGTCAGGCACGTTGGTGCCGGTCGGCGACCACTGGACGCGGGCCGGCGAGCGGTAGAACTCGATCAGGCCGCCGAGCTTCGGAGCGCGTTCGGTGAAGCTCTTGTCGTGGATCGTGCTCTCGCGGATGAAGGTGAGACCAACGTGGCTCTTCTTCACGTCGACCGTCTTCGAGGTCACGAACTGCGCGTAGAGCCAGGCGGCCTTGGCGCGGTCGGTCGGCGTCGACTTCATCAGCGTCCAGGAACCCACGTCCTGATAGCCGAGCTTCATGCCGTCCTTCCAGTAGACGCCGTGCGGCGACGGGGCCATGCGCCACTTCGGCGTGCCGTCGTCGTTCATCACCGCCTTTGCGCCGGCGTCGACCATCGAAGCGGTGAAGGCGGTGTACCAGAAGATCTGCTGGGCAACCGCACCCTGCGCCGGAACCGGGCCGGATTCGGAGAAGGTCATGCCCTGTGCCTCAGCCGGAGCGTAGGCCTTCAGCCAGTCGAGGTACTTCTGGATCGAGTAGACGGCAGCCGGGCCATTGGTGTCGCCGCCGCGCGCCGTGCAGGAGCCGACAGGACGCGAATTCTCGTCGACCTTGATGCCCCATTCGTCGACCGGCAGACCGTTCGGGATACCCTTGTCGCCATTGCCGGCCATGGACAGCCAGGCGTCGGTGAACCGCCAGCCGAGTGACGGATCCTTCTTGCCGTAGTCCATGTGGCCATAGACCTTCTTGCCGTCGATCTCGCGGCCGGTGAAGAACTCGGCGATGTCTTCATAGGCCGACCAGTTGACGGGAACGCCGAGGTCGTAGCCGTACTTGGCCTTGAAGTCGGCCTTGTTTTTCTCGTCGTTGAACCAGTCGTAACGGAACCAGTAGAGGTTGGCGAACTGCTGGTCGGGCAGCTGATAGAGCTTCTTGTCCGGCGCAGTGGTGAAGGAGGTGCCGATGAAATCCTTCAGGTCGAGGTTCGGGTTGGTGACATCCTTGCCGTCGCCCGCCATCCAGTCGGTCAGGTTGCGCACCTGCTGGTAGCGCCAGTGGGTGCCGATCAGGTCGGAATCGTTGACCCAGCCGTCATAGAGGTTCTGACCTGTCTGCATCTGGGTCTGAATCTTCTCGACGACGTCGCCTTCCTGGATGGTATCATGCGTCACCTTGATGCCGGTGATCGCCGAAAAGGCCGGCGCCAGCACCTGCGATTCATAGGAATGGGTGGCGATGGTTTCGGAGACGACCTTGATGTCCATGCCGGCGAAAGGCTTCGCGGCATCGATGAACCACTGCATTTCGGCTTCCTGGTCGGCGCGCGAAAGCGTCGACAGCGGGCCGATTTCCTTATCCAGGAACGCTTTTGCCTCGTCCATTCCGGCGTAGGCGTTGCCTGCCCCGAGCAACAGGACAAGGGCGGTTGTTGATGTTAAAAATTGCCGTCGCATAGGTTTCCTCCACATTTAGGTTTCAAGTGCGATCTGGAGCGGCCGCCGGCACGCGGTCGCTCCAACAGTTTCCCCCTCTATACGTAGCGGAACACGCCAATGGCGTAGACCACGGAGAGAGCGAGAGCCCACCACAGGTTGGATCCGACAAGACCCAGCCAAGCGAGATGGATGAAGGCGCTGCCAAGCAGCGAAAGAAAAAGGCGATCGCCGCGTGTCGTCTCGAAGCGCAGCACGCCGACACGGGGATTGCCGCCCGGCGAGACGAATTCCCAGGCCGCCATGCCGCACAGCAGGAAAAGAATGGTGCCGAAGAACGCCGCCGTTGGCCACGTCCACGCCATCCAGGTGAGGTCGAGATTCATGGTCACACCCTCCCCAGGGCGAAGCCCTTGGCGATGTAGTTGCGGACAAACCAGATGACGAGCGCGCCGGGGATCAGCGTCAGCACGCCGGCGGCGGCGAGCAGACCCCAGTCCATGCCGGCGGCAGAGACCGTGCGGGTCATCGTAGCGGCGATCGGCTTGGCATCGGTGGTGGTCAGCGTGCGCGCGATCAACAGTTCCACCCATGAGAACATGAAACAGAAGAAGCAGGCGACGCCGATGCCGCTGGCGATCAGCGGCATGAATATCTTCACGAAGAAACGCGGGAAGGAATAGCCGTCGATGTAGGCGGTCTCGTCGATTTCCTTCGGCACGCCCGACATGAAGCCTTCGAGGATCCACACCGCCAGCGGCACATTGAACAGGCAGTGCGCCAGCGCCACCGCAATATGGGTGTCGATCAGGCCGAAGGCCGAATAGAGCTGGAAGAACGGCAGCGCGAACACCGCCGGCGGCGCCATGCGGTTGGTCAGCAGCCAGAAGAACAGATGCTTGTCGCCGAGGAAGCGGTAGCGCGAAAAGGCGTAGGCCGCCGGCAGTGCGGCCGCCACCGAGATCACCATGTTCATGACGACATAGGTGATCGAGTTGATGTAGCCCGAATACCAGGAGGCGTCGGTGAAGATGGTGACGTAGTTGGCGATCGTCGGCGCATGTGGATAGAGCGTCAGCGACGACACGATCTCGGCATTGGTCTTGAAGCTCATATTGATGAGCCAGTAGATCGGCAGCAAAAGCACGATGATGTAGACCGTCGGGACGATCCACCACCAGCGCGATTCCTCGCCGCGCTTGCGCATCAGCCGGGCGACCTGGTCCTGCGAGAGCGTGCTCGCCAGTTTGCCCTCGGCTGTCGTATCGCTCACTCGGTCAGCTCTCTCATTGGCGCCGCTCATCTCAGCGCTCCGCGTCGTAGTTGGTCATCACGGTGTAGAACACCCATGACAACAACAGGATGATCAGGAAGTAGACCAGCGACATCGCCGCCGCCGGACCGAGGTCGAACTGGCCAAGTGCTGTCTTGACGAGGTCGATCGACAGGAAGGTCGTCGAATTGCCGGGGCCGCCGCCGGTGACGACGAAGGGCTCGGTGTAGATCATGAAACTATCCATGAAGCGCAACAGCACGGCGATCAGCAGCACGCGCTGCATCTTCGGCAGCTGGATGTAGCGGAACACCGCCCAGCGCGAAGCGCCGTCGATCTTGGCCGCCTGGTAGAAAGCATCGGGGATCGAGACCAGGCCGGCATAGCAAAGCAGCACGACAAGGCTGGTCCAGTGCCAGACATCCATGATGATGATGGTGACCCAGGCGTCGTACGGATCCTGGACGTAGTTGTAGTCGATGCCGAGCGCATTGACGTAATAGCCGAGCAGACCGATGTCGTTGCGGCCGAACACCTGCCAGATGGTGCCGACCACGTTCCACGGGATCAAGAGCGGCAGCGCCATCAGCACCAGGCAGACCGGAACGCCCCAGCCCTTCTTCGGCATGTTCAGCGCGATGAAGATGCCGAGCGGCACTTCGATGGCGAGTATGATGAAGGAGAAGACCAGGTTGCGGACCATCGCTTCCCAGAAGCGATCGGATGACAGCAGTTCCTCGAACCATTCGGTCCCGGCCCAGAAGAACTGATTGTTGCCGAACGTGTCCTGCACCGAATAGTTGACGACGGTCATCAACGGGATGACGGCCGAGAACGCCACCAGCACCAGCACCGGCAGGACAAGGAACCAGGCCTTGTTGTTCCAGGTCTTATCCATCTATGCCCCCATCTCGACACGCCAGGAATCGGCATAGATGTTGATGCCGGCCGGGTCGAAGCGCACCTTCGGCTCGGCCGGCACGCTCTCGTCTTCACCGATGACGGCCGCGATCTCGCGGCCTTCGAGGCTGGCGCGCACCACCTTGTGGCGGCCAAGATCCTCGACCTTGCTGATTTTCACCGCAATGCCGTCGCGGCCGAGCCTGACATATTCGGGGCGGATGCCGAGTTCGATGGCCCCGGAGCTACCTGCGGCGGTCTTTGGCGCGCCGGGCAGCTCGATGCGCTGGCTGCCGATGGTCGCGGTCTTGCCATCGATCGCCACCGGCATGACGTTCATGCCGGGCGAACCGATGAAATAGCCGACAAAGGTGTGGCGCGGCCGCTCGAACAGTTCGGCCGGCGTGCCGATCTGGACGATGCCGCCGTCGTACATGACGACGACCTGGTCGGCGAAGGTCAGCGCCTCGGTCTGGTCGTGGGTGACATAGACCATGGTGTAGCCGAAGCGGCGGTGCAGCTGCTTCAATTGCGAGCGCAGCACCCACTTCATATGTGGGTCGATGACGGTCAGCGGCTCGTCGAACAGGATGGCGTTGACATCTGAGCGCACCAGGCCGCGGCCGAGCGAAATCTTCTGCTTCTGGTCGGCGGTCAGGCCCCTCGCCTTCTTCTTCGCCCATGACGCCAGATCGATCATCTCCAGCGTCTCGCGCACCTTGCGGTCGACGTCGGCTTCCGGCACGCCGCGGTTGCGCAGCGGGAAGGCCAGATTGTCGTAGACGGTCATGGTGTCGTAGATGACCGGGAACTGGAACACCTGCGCAATGTTGCGCTCCTGCGTCGACAAATTGGTGACGTCCTTGCCGTTGAACAGCAGCTCTCCGTGCGAAGGATGCAGCAGCCCCGAAATGATGTTGAGCAGCGTGGTCTTGCCGCAGCCGGAAGGCCCGAGCAGCGCATAGGCGCCGCCATCCTCGAAAGTGTGGTGCACTTCCCTCAGAGCGAAATCGGCATCCTTCTGCGGGTTGGGCAGGTAGGAGTGCCGGACATGGTTGACGTCGATGCGCGCCATCGCTTCCCCCTCAAGCCGCCAGCTTCGATGCGGCGACGGCGCTGCCGTTGCTGTCGAAGACCATGATGTGGCGCGGATCGATGAACACCTCGATCTCTGCGTCGGGCTCGAAATCGCGGATGCCATGGGTCAGCATGACCCAGCGCGCGTCGGCGAAATCGAGATGGATGAAGCTTTCCGAACCGGTGATCTCGGTGATCGTCACCTTGGCGCGGACCGGCACGGCGGCGGCGTTGGGCCGCTCGAGCGAGAGATGATGCGGCTGGAAGCCGATCGTATAATTCGCGTCGGCGATGCCGGAAAGCTCGGTCGGCACCGGCAGCTTGACGCCGCCCTCGAGCAGGAAATCCGGGCCCTTCTTGGCCAGCACGATGGTGTTGAGCGGCGGGTCGGCAAAGGTCCTTGCCGTCACCAGGTCGATCGGCTTGCGGAAGACGTCGATGGTCGGGCCGAACTGGGTGATGCGTCCCTCGGACAGCGTCGCCGTGTTGCCGCCGAGCAGCAAGGCCTCGTGCGGCTCGGTCGTGGCATAGACGAAAATGGTGCCGGCGGCGGCGAAGATCTTCGGCAGCTCGGCGCGCAACTCCTCGCGCAGCTTGTAGTCGAGATTGGCGAGCGGCTCGTCGAGCAGCACCAGGCTGGCATTCTTGACGATGGCGCGCGCAAGCGCGGTGCGCTGCTGCTGGCCGCCGGACAGGCTGAGCGGCGTGCGGTCGAGATAGGGCGTCAGCTTCAGAAGCGCTGCCGCGTTGCGCACTTCCTTGTCGATCTTGGCCTGATCGGTGCCGGCGACGCGCAACGGTGAAGCGATGTTCTCATAGACCGTCATCGCGGGGTAATTGATGAACTGCTGGTAGACCATGGCGATCTTGCGCTGCTGCACCGGCATGCCGGTGACATTCTGGCCGTCGAACCAGACCGAACCGGAGGTCGGCACATCGAGGCCGGCCATCAGCCGCATCAGGCTGGTCTTGCCCGACAGCGTCGGCCCGAGCAGGACATTGAGCGAGCCGTGCTGAAGCGTCAGCGAGACGTCGCGGATGTGCTCCGCCGCACCGACCGTCTTCGTCACGTTTCTCAGTTCCAGCATGATGCCTCCTCCCAGGCTTTGTGCATCAATCGCCTTCCCTATTCCGCTGCCACGACATGGCGCTGGCTGATGCCGCGCATGAACTCGTCGAGGGCCGACACCTGCTCGCGGCTGAAATGCAGGCCGCGCTTGGTGCGGCGCCACAATACATCTTCGGCGGTCAGCGCCCATTCGTTTTCGCAGAGGTAGCGCACTTCGGCCTCGTAGAGATCGGCGCCAAAGTTGCGGCCGAGATCGGCATTCGACTTGGCGAGGCCGAGCAGCACTTGCGCGCGCGTGCCGTAGAGCCTGGTCAGCCGGCGCGCCAGGCGCTGGTCGAGGAAGGGATAGGCGCTCTTCAGCTTTGCCACCTGGGCGTCGAAACCGGTGGCCGGGAAATCGCCGCCGGGCAAGGACGCGTTCGCCGTCCATGGCTTGCCGCGTTTGCCGAGAAACCCTTCGATCTTTTCCAGCATCGATTCCGACAGCCGGCGATAGGTGGTGATCTTGCCGCCGAAAGCGTTGACGATCGGCGCCTTGCCCTCGCCGCCATCGGCCTTCAGCACATAGTCGCGGGTCGCTTCCTGCGCCTTCGAGGCGCCGTCGTCGTAGAGCGGGCGCACGGCCGAATAGGTCCAGACGATGTCCGGGCGCGTCACGGCTTGAGCAAAATATTCGCTTGCCGCCGCGCAGAGATAGTCGATCTCGGTGTCGCTGATCTTCACGTCATGCGGATCGCCGGGATAGTCGCGATCGGTGGTGCCGATCAGCGTGAACTCCTCCTCATAGGGAATCGCGAAGATGATGCGCCCGTCCTTGTTCTGGAAGAAGTATGCGCGCGGATCGTCGAACTTCTTCTTGATAACGATGTGGCTGCCCTGCACCAGGCGGACATTGTGGACGTCGTTCTGGCCGACAGCGGTCGACAGGACATGGTCGACCCACGGACCGGCGGCATTGACCAGCAGCCGGGCCTTGACCTCTTCGGTCTTTCCTGTCGCCAGATCTTCCAGCCGGATCGCCCAGATATCGCCTTCGCGCCGCGCCGAGACCACCTTCGTGCGGGTGCGGATGGTGGCGCCGCGGTCGGCGGCGTCACGCGCGTTCAACGCCACCAGGCGGGCATCGTTGACCCAGCCGTCGGAATACTCGAACGCCTTGTGAAACAGCGGCTTCAGCGGCTTGCCGGCCGGGTCCTTGGCCATGTCGAGTGTGCGGGTCGCCGGCAGCAATTTGCGGCCGCCAATGTGATCGTAGAGGAAAAGGCCGAGCCGGATCAGCCAGGCCGGACGCAGGCCCTTGGCATAGGGCAGCACGAAGCGCATCGGCCAGATGATGTGCGGCGCGTTCTTCCACAGAACCTCACGCTCCATCAGCGCCTCGCGCACCAAGCGGAACTCATAGAATTCGAGGTAGCGCAGGCCGCCATGGATCAGCTTGGTCGAACCGGAGGAGGTCCCGCTGGCGAGATCGTTCATCTCAGCCAGAAATACCGAAAAGCCTCGCCCAACGGCGTCGCGGGCGATGCCGCAGCCATTGATGCCGCCACCGATGACGAAGATGTCATGGATTGCGTCCACAAAGCCCCTCCCGCGATTTCGCATTGCAGCATTTTTAGGTTTTTACGAAACCGTATCGGGATTATTTCGAAATCAGAACGAATGTCAAACGAAATGTCGCAGCGCCGTGATGGAAGCCATTAGCCCAACGATGTTTCGATCAGATGCACCTCGGCCTCTTCGCAGATCCGGCGCACCGAAGGGATGTCGCAACGGTCGGTGATGAAGGTGTTGACCTGCGACAGATGGCCGATGCGAACCGGCGCGGTGCGCTCGAACTTGGTCTGGTCGGACACCAGGATGACATGCCTGGCATTGGCGATGATGGCTTGCGCCACCTTGACCTCGCGAAAATCGAAATCAAGCAGCGCACCGTCATGATCGATCGCAGAGGCGCCGATCACCGCATAGTCGACCTTGAACTGCCGGATGAAATCGACGGCCGCCTCGCCGACCACGCCGCCGTCGGAGCCGCGCACGACGCCGCCGGCGATCACCACCTCGATCGAAGGATAGATGCGCATCCTGTTGGCAACATTGATGTTATTGGTGATGACCATGAGCCCGGTGTGATCGAGCAGCGCCTTGCTGACCGACTCGGTCGTGGTGCCGATATTGATGAACAACGAGGCGTTGTCGGGGATCAGCCGGGCCGCCGCGCGGCCGATCGCCTCCTTCTCGTCGGCGGCGATCTTGCGCCGCGCCTCATACTCCATGTTCTCGATACCGGACGGGAACAACGCCCCGCCATGAATGCGCGACAGCAGCCGCTGGTCGCAGAGGTCGTTGAGGTCTTTGCGGATGGTCTGCGGTGTCACATTGAAATGCGTGGCCAGATCGTCGACCAGTACGCGGCCATGGTCTTTGGCCATCTGGATGATTTCGGCATGACGCGGCGACAAATACACTGAGGACCTCCCGTTTTCGTTTTTCTTGTTTGTAGCTCAAAACGAAAGCAATGAAAAGGGAGAAGCCGGCTAATGAAATATCGATGATTGCAAAAGCGAACCAGGCAGATACAGCTCAGACCCGCTCCGCCACCTTGCGGGCGACGGCAGCGACTTTGCCCGGCGAGCGAATCATCAGAAATTTGCCGGACCAGCTTCCCAGGATGCGCCAGGTGCCCGCGATCTCGGTGGCATCGCCGTTCAGAATGCCGCTGTAGTCGATCGGATCCATGTTCGATCCGGCATTGTCATATGTTTTGATGAAGGAGACGGCGTTGCCGTCGCGCTGCCCCTGCAGGGTTGCGTATCTCACTGTGCCGGTCGCCGGACCGGTCGGTTCGTGGGTCGCCCCCGTCAAGCTGGTTGCGGTCTCGATCAGCGTCGCGACAAACGAGACCGGCGCCAACTCGCGCGGATAAAAATAGCGCCCGCTCCAGACGCCCGTCAGATTTTGGCTCGTCTCTTCGCCCTGCCCGGCCATGCCCTTGCTCGCAATTCCTTGCTGGCTACTCTGGGGCGGCAGCCGCCTCAGTCAGTCCCTCAGGGATCTTGCACAGTCGCAAATCACACGGAAGGCGGTATTGACGTCTTCCGCCGTGGTCTCGAACTGTCCGACCTGGAAACGAATGGCGATCCGTCCGTCGACCCGCGTCTGCGTCAGATAGAGGCGGCCATCGTCGTTGATGGCATTGACCAGGCGCAGATTGTGGTCGTCGGCATCGCCAGTGGCCTTATGGCGGAATGAAAACAGTGACAGCATTGGCTCGGTGACGATCTCGAAATCCGGCTCGTTCGCCAGCCGCGCCGCAAGGCCCTCGCTCCAGGCGACGTGGTTGCGGATCATGCCGCGCAGCGCTTCCAGTCCATGCGCGCGCAGCAAGAACCACAGTTTCAGCGCCCGGAAGCGGCGGCCGAGCGGCACCGACCATTCGGAATAATTGATAATGCCGTCGCGGCCGTGCGTCTTCAGGAATTCGGGCTTGATCGCCAAAGTGCGGACCAGATCCTCGGGCTGGCGGATGAACTGCATCGAGCAGTCAAATTGCGCGCCGAGCCACTTATGCGGGTTGAATACGATGGAATCGGCGAGCTCTGCGCCGGCCCAGAAATGGCGGAATTCCGGGCAGATCATCGCCGATCCGGCCCAGGCGGCATCGACATGCAGATAGAGCCCGTGGCGCCTGGCCACTGCGGCGA
Source organism: Mesorhizobium sp. CNPSo 4684 (assembly GCF_057784315.1). Taxonomy (NCBI): domain Bacteria; kingdom Pseudomonadati; phylum Pseudomonadota; class Alphaproteobacteria; order Hyphomicrobiales; family Phyllobacteriaceae; genus Mesorhizobium; species Mesorhizobium sp. CNPSo 4684. The sequence goes on from NZ_JBWLUX010000005.1 coordinate 45,701, forward strand.
CGGCGGCGACATCGTCGGTGCCGCCGGTGCTGGTGCCGCCCACGCTGGCGATGATGCCGGCGGGCAGCATGCCGGCCTCAAGGTCGGCGGCGATCGCCGCCTCGAGTGCAACCGTATCCATGGCGCGAAAGCGCCCGGTGACCGGAATGCGGACCAGATTGTCCTCGCCGATGCCCGACACCCAGATCGCGCGGTCGATCGAGGTGTGGACCTGATCGGAGGAATAGATGCGCGGCCGCCTCTGCCCGGCCAGGCCCTGCTTGTTGCCCTGCCAATCGAGCGCGCGCTCGCGCATGGTCAGCACGGCGGCCAGCGTCGCCGACGAGGCCGAATCCTGGATGACGCCGGAAAATCCTTCGGGCAGGCCGAGCGCCTGGCGCATCCAGTCGACAATGCGTGTCTCGAGTTCGGTCGCGGCCGGCGAGGTCTGCCACAGCATGCATTGCGCGGCCATCGCCGAGACAAGATATTCGGCAACCACCGAGACCGGCGCGGCATTGGCCGGGAAATAAGCGAAGAAACGCGGATGCTGCCAATGCGTCATGCCCGGCACGATCTTCTCTTCGAAATCGGCGAAAATCCGCTCCATCGGCTCAGCCGCTTCCGGCGGCGACGCCTCGATGCTGCGAAAGATGTCGCCGGGTTCGACCAGCGGCCGCACCGGTCTTTCACGCAGCGATGAACGGTAATCTACTCCCCAATCGGCGGCGTGCCTCGACCATTGCCGGAAATCATCGTTGTTCATTCTGGTCTCCAGACCTGAGCCAAGCAGCGTCGATCGCCGCGGCCAGCGCCACGCAACAGCGCCAGCAAGGCAATCTAACCCGGGAAATCGGGCAGGCTGGCAAAGGCCGTCTTCAGCGCGTTCGACCAGCCGTCCGAGATGGTGCGATAATACTGGTCGTCCTGGCCTATCCGCTTCTTCAGCCCGACCTTGAAAGCATCCTTCTCGAGGAACAGCAGGTCGAGCGGCAGGCCGACGGACAGGTTCGACTTCAGCGTCGAATCGAAGGAGACCAGAAGCAGCTTCACCGTTTCGGCCAGGCTCATCGTCCTCTCATAGGCGCGGATGATGATCGGCTTGCCGTATTTGGTCTCGCCGATCTGGAAGAACGGCGTGTCGTCGGTTGATTCGATGAAATTGCCCTCGGGGTAGATCATGAACAGGCGCGGCGCGCTGCCCTTGATCTGGCCGCCGAGGATGAAAGAGGCGTTGAAATAGGAATCCGCCTTTTCGCCGGCCGGTGACGACTGGGCGATGACTTCCTTGACGGTGTCGCCGACCAGCCGCACGGTCTGGTACATGGAAGGGGTTTCGAGTAGCGTCGCATGGCGTTCGCCGATCGCCTTGTTGCGCTCGTCGAGCAGGCTGATGACAGCCTGCGTCGTGGCCAGATTGCCGGCCGACATCAGCACGATGACGCGCTCGCCCGGCTCTTCCCAGACATGCATCTTCTTGAAGGTCGAGATCGAATCCATCCCGGCATTGGTGCGTGTGTCCGACATGAACACGAGCCCACGATCGATCTTGAGGCCGACGCAATAAGTCATGGAATCTCTTCAGGCAGCAATCTTGCCGAGAACTACTGCTCTACCGTGACGGTGACCGCAAGCTGTTCCTCCGCCTGTCCCAGTCGAATTCCCGACACCGGCGAGGCGTCGCGATAATCGCGGCCGGTGGCCACCCTGACATAACGCTCGTCAGGGGAAATGCCATTGGCGGCGTCGAAGGCGACCCAGCCGAGACCCTGGACATGGACTTCGGCCCAGGCATGGCTTGCCGCCTGTTCGATGGCCGCGTCCATCATCAGATAGCCGCTGACATAACGGGCCGGAAAGCCCATGGCGCGGGCCGCAGCGACAAAGATATGGCTGTGGTCCTGGCAGACGCCAGTCTTCAGCGCCAACGCTTCTTCGGCAGGCGTCGTCACGCTGGTGGTGCCCGGCGTATAGGCGACGCGCTCGACGATCAGCGCCATCAAGCGATGCAGCCTCTCTATGTCGGTGCCTTTGCCGACCGCCGCGGCAAGCTCGCGGATGCCGTCGCCGGGGATGGTCAAAGCGGTCTCCTGGCTGAACAGCCAGAGCGGCGCATAGCCGTGATGCGGACCCGAGACGCCTGCTGTGTCGCGCGTCACAACCTCGCCGGAGGCCTCAACGGTGATGAAGTCGCGCTCGCCCTCGACGCTCAACAGCCTGTTATCGTTGCCGAAATGGTCGCTGAAGCGCACTTCCTCGCGCGCACCTTCGATCTTCAGCGCCCAGGACAGCACAGTCTGCGTCGGGCCACTGACCGGCAACAGCCGCAGCCGCTGCAGCAGATAATGCACCGGCGCGTCGTAGCGGTATTCGGTCCGGTGGGTGATTTTCAATCTCATAACTTGTCTTCCGTTTTGAGCATGACCTTATCCCCACTTTTCGCTGACGCGGTCCTCCGGTTCGGGGTCATGCTCAATTGAACCGGTAATCCTGGGCGATCTCGTCGCCAAGCTTGGTGTTGTCTTGAATGAACCTGGCCAGGAACTCGTGCAGGCCGGCGTCGAATATGTCCTTGATCGACCCTGCCCGCAGCATCGCCTGGGTCCTGTCGACCGTGGCGTGGCAGGCATGGCGTTCGCCATAATCGTCGCCGAGGAATTTCAGGTGCTCGGCGAGAAAACGATAGCAGAAGGTCAGCGAGCGCGGCATGCGGACATTGAGGATCAGGTAGTCGGCAATGTTGGTCGGCTTGTAGTCGGCCTCATAGACCCAGCGGTAGGAACGATGCGCCGACACCGAGCGCAGGATCGATTCCCACTGGTAATTGTCCAGCGTCGAGCCAACCCAGGAGATCGAAGGCAACAACACGTAGTATTTCACGTCGAGGATGCGCGCCGTGTTGTCGGCGCGTTCGACATAGGTGCCGAGCTGCGAGAAGTCGAAGATCTCGTTGCGCAGCATGGTGCCGTAGAAACAGCCGCGGATAAGCGCCGTCTCGCGCTTGATGGCGTCGAGCACGCTCGGCAGGTCGCGCTCGTCGATCGGCTTTGCCAGCATCCGCTTCAGCGCCATCCAGGCCTCGTTGATGCTTTCCCAGGTTTCGCGTGTCAGCGCGGTGCGCACCATGCGGGCATTGTTGCGTGCGGTCTCGATCGCCGACATCGTGCTCGACGGGTTCGAGGTGTCGCGCAGCAGGAAGTCGGCGACATTGGCGGCGGTATAATCCTGGTATTTCTGCGTGAAGGCGACGTCGGAGCCGGCGCTGAGCAGCACCGAATTCCACTCTTCCGATGCGCTCTGGGTACGGGTCAGCGCCATGCGCAGGCCGGCATCGACCAGACGCGCCATGTTTTCCGCCCGCTCGATATAGCGGTTCATCCAGTAAAGCCCGTTGGCGGTGCGGCCGAGAAGCATGGGAGGCCCTTCGGGCTAGTGAGTAGGGATTGGTGAGTAGGGATTAGTAAGCATTTGAATTTCAATAGAATATGGCATTCCCTGTCCCCTATTTTTTACTACTGCCTACTGACTAATCCCTACTCACTCAGTCGTCCAACACCCACGTATCCTTCGTCCCGCCGCCCTGCGAAGAATTGACCACCAGCGACCCCTCCTTCAGCGCAACACGCGTCAACCCGCCAGGCACGATTTGGATGCGGTCTGACACCAGCACGTATGGCCGCAAGTCGACGTGACGGGGCGACAGGCCTTTTTCGGTCAGGATCGGACAGGTCGAGAGCGCCAGCGTCGGCTGGGCGATGTAGTTGGACGGTTTGGCCTGCAGCTTCTTGGCGAAGTCCTGGCATTCCTTCTTGGTCGCCGCCGGGCCGACCAGCATGCCGTAGCCGCCGGAGCCGTGTACTTCCTTGATGACCAGCTCGTGGATGTGTTCGAGTACGTATTTCAGGCTGTCGGGTTCCGAGCAACGCCAGGTCGGGATGTTACCGAGGATCGCCTTGCGGCCGGTGTAGAATTCGACGATCTCGGGCATGTAGGAATAGATCGCCTTGTCGTCGGCGATGCCGGTTCCCGGCGCATTGGCGATGGTGATGTTGCCGGCACGGTAGACATCCATGATGCCGGGCACGCCAAGGGCCGAGTCCGGCCTAAAGGTCAGCGGGTCGAGGAAGGAATCGTCGACACGCCGGTAGAGCACGTCGATCTGCTTGTAGCCCTCGGTGGTGCGCATGGCGACATGGCCGTCGACGACGCGCAGATCCTGGCCTTCGACCAGCTGCACGCCCATCTGGTCGGCAAGGAAGGCGTGCTCGAAATAGGCGGAGTTGAAGCTGCCCGGCGTCAGCACGGCGATGGTCGGCGCGCCCTTGGTGCTTTGCGGCCGGACCGCTGCCAGCGACTGGCGAAGGAGCTGCGGATAGTTCTCGACCGGCCGTACCTTGATCTGCTGGAACAGCTCGGGGAAGAGCTGCATCATCGTCTCGCGGTTCTCCAGCATGTAGGAGACGCCCGACGGCGTGCGCGCATTGTCCTCCAGCACGTAGAACTCGTTCTCAGAGATGCGGACAATATCGACGCCGATAATGTGGGTGTAGACGCCGGCCGGCGGCCGCACGCCGATCATTTCCGGCAGGAAGGCCTCGTTCCTGGCGATCAGCTCCCTCGGCACACGGCCGGCGCGCAGGATCTCCTGGCGATGGTAGATGTCATCAAGGAAAGCGTTCAGCGCCTGCACGCGCTGCTCGATGCCTTGCGTGAGGCGCCGCCATTCATTGCCGGAGATGATACGCGGAACGATATCGAAGGGGATCAGCCGCTCGGAAGCTTCCTGCTCGCCATAGACGGCGAAGGTGATGCCGGTCTTGCGGAAGACGCGCTCGGCGTCCTGCATCTTTTCGGTAAGCCTGGCTGGGTCCTGCTCCTTCAGCCAGCGGTCGTAAGCCGTATACGGTTTTCTCAATCCGGAAACTTCCGGAAGCATTTCATCGAACGCTGCCAATCGCATACTCCCCTGTGACGCCATTTCACTGGCGTCGCAGGAGAAAATCAAGCGCAATCGGTGATTTGGAGGACATCGGCGATCAGTATGTTACGACTGCCCAAAATTAGGGCAGTCGAAACAGGGGCGTAATCAGGCTTTGCCTCGTCGCCGGGCAAGTGCCTGATGCGGCGCTAGAGCAGCTCATCGTTTCACGGAAACGGTGAACCGCTCTATCCTTTGTTTCAACGCAATTCCCAAGGGAAAGCGCTACGCGCTTTTCCCGGGAAAACCGATTCACACTTTTCCTGGAATTGCTTCAGAAAGCGCGGAAAGTGACGACCGTGAAGGTGTCCTTGATTCCGGGAAGATGCTGCACCTTCTCGTTGACGAAGTGGCCGACATCTTCCTCGTCGTCGACATAGAATTTGGCGAGCAGGTCGTAATTGCCGGCGGTCGAGTAGATTTCCGAGGCGATCTCGGCGTCGGCGAGCGCGCTGGCGACCTCGTAGGACTTGCCCAGGTCGCACTTTATCTGCACGAAAAACGTCTTCATTGCCGGTCCTGCCAGGTTGAAACGCGCATCTTGCGCCCATGGCGGCCCTTCTCGCAGACTGCCGCCCGGCTTTCAAGCATCAGGCCGCGCCCCACCTTAAAGGATGCTTAAGCATGATCTTGCAGCACTTGCGTGGCGAATTACTGCGGTTGCTGAAACCGTGAGGCAGCGCCAAGCGTATGGTATGATGTGTCTTCAGACAGCGATTTGTCAGGAGACAATGGAGACAGGCCATGCGCCGTATCGCATTCGCAGTCGTTTCATTGCTGTTCGCGTCTACCCTGTTCATCTCGGCGGCCCTTGCCGGCGATGCCGAAATCAAGGCCGGCCAGGCCGTCATCGATGGTCAGCTGAAGGCGCTCATCGCAAACGATGGCGCCAAGGCCTACAGCTACGCTGCTCCAAACGTGAAGCAGATTTTCCCGACCGTCGACGCCTTCATGAACATGGTGACCAACGGCTACGCGCCGGTGCGTCGGCCACAAAGCTATTCCTTCGGCAAGGTCGAGCAGACCGGCCCAGGCTCGATCATCCAGCAGGTGCTGATCGTCGGTCCCGACGGCAAGGACTACGAGGCGGTCTATACGCTGCAGCAGCAGCCCGACGGCAGTTTCCAGATCACCGGCTGCAGCCTGCGGGGGTCGAATTCACTGAGCACCTGACGCACAACGCCTCAGTAGCGTGCCCTGCCGCCCGACATGTCGAACACGGCTCCGGTGTTGAATGCGCTGGCGTCGGAACAAAGCCAAAGCACCAGTGCCGCCACTTCATCCACCTCGCCAAGGCGCTTGAGCGGGCTGGCACTTATCATGTCGTCTACGACATCGTTTCCAAGGCGCCTGATCAACTCGGTATCGATCGGCCCCGGTGCCACGCAATTCACCCGAATGTCGGTATCGCAGGTCTCCCGCGACAAGGCTTTCGTAAAGGCAATGACGCCTGCACTTGCCGCTGAATAGGCGGCCAGATTCGGCAACCCTTCCTTGCCTGCCAGGGATCCCATATTGATGATCCGGCCCCTACCAGCCTTGCGCATGATCGGCAGAACCTGATGCGTAACCTCGAAAACGCCGATCAGGTTGACACCGATGATGCGTTGCCACTCGATCGGATCGAATGCCTCGAACCCACGATAGTCGCCTAAATAGCCTGCATTGTTGATTAGAATGTCAATCCGGCTATTGTCTGCGACGACCTCGGCCAGGGCGTCTTTGATCTGGTGAGCCTTTGTCACATCGACCGTCTGGCAATGTGCGCCGTCCACAGGTGTGGGATCAGCATCCCATATCCAGACTTCGGCCCCGGAGTTCAACAACTGCGCCGCAATGGCCTTGCCGATGCCTCGTGCGCCGCCAGTCACGATCGCGGTCTTGCCGCCAAGTTCATATGTGACAGTCATGGCCTGACCCCAACCGGAATCTGCGCCCGGACAATGGATCCGTCAATCATCGTCCGGTGGCGTAGATTTGTTCAAAGGGTAGGGATATCGCCCCTCGCCCAGCCCTCGGAAATCTCGGCCGTGCACGCCTCGAAGGCGCCGGCCTCGATCGACGTGCGAAGGTCCTGCATCAGCTTCTGATAATAGGACAGGTTGTTCCAGGTCAAAAGCATCGCCCCCAGCGCCTCCTGCGAGCGCACGAGATGATGCAGATAGGCGCGTGAATAATCGCGTGCCGCCGGGCAATCGCTCTCCTCGTCGAGCGGGCGCGGATCGTCGGCGTGGCGGGCGTTCCTGAGATTGACCTTGCCGCGCCTGGTGTAGGCCAGGCCGTGGCGGCCGGCGCGGGTCGGCATCACGCAGTCGAACATGTCGATACCGCGCGCCACCGATTTCACGATGTCGTCCGGCGTTCCGACGCCCATGAGATATCTGGGCTTGTTGTCGGGCAGTTCCGGACAGGTGATGTCGAGCATCTCCAGCATCACCGCCTGCGGCTCGCCGACGGCGAGGCCGCCGACGGCGTAGCCCTTCAGCTCCATGGCGCTCAGCGCCTGCGCCGAGCGCACCCTGAGCGCTGCATTATCGCCGCCCTGGACGATGCCGAACATCGCCTTGCCCGGCTGGTCGCCGAACGCGGTCTTGCAGCGCTCCGCCCAGCGCAGCGACAGTTCCATCGCGCGCTCGATCTCCTTCAGATCGGCCGGTAGCGCGGTGCATTCGTCGAGCTGCATCTGGATGTCGGAATCGAGCAGCCCCTGGATCTCGATCGAGCGCTCCGGCGACATCTCGTAAGGCGCGCCGTCGATATGCGAGCGGAAGGTGACGCCCTTTTCGGTCAGCTTTCGCAGCTTCGACAGCGACATCACCTGAAAGCCGCCGCTGTCGGTCAGGATGGGATGCGGCCAGCGGGCGAATTCATGCAGGCCGCCGAGCCGCGCGACACGCTCGGCACCAGGGCGCAGCATCAGATGGTAGGTGTTGCCAAGGATGATGTCGGCGCCAAGGTCGCGCACCTGATCCATGTACATCGTCTTGACGGTGCCACCGGTGCCGACCGGCATGAAGGCCGGCGTGCGAATTTCGCCGCGCGGCATGTCGATGACACCGCGCCGTGCCTTGCCGTCGGTGGCGAGGACTTTGAAAGTGAACGTCTCAGCCATTGAATTCCTTGTCATGGACAGGTGCGTCCGGCGCCTGCCTGTCGAGCGACTGGCGATACTGGATGCAGCCGCGCATGAATTTTGGCCACGGCGGCACGGCGATCGAAGGCTCGGTCTTTTCCGGCAACAGATCCCACAGATCGGGATGATGCCAGCACAGATCATGGCCCGTCGTGTCGCGGTGCGCGCGGATGCCGGCACGCAATTTCTTCACTTCGGCAATCAGGCTTTCTCGGTCAAAGGCTTGCAGGTCATCGTCCATCGCTCATCTCCGCTCGATAAAGCAGGCTTGTGTCTCCGTAGGAGTAGAATCTGTAGCTGGTGTCGATGGCATGCGCATAGGCGGCCCGCATCGTGTCGAGGCCACTGAAGGCCGAAACCAGCATGAACAGCGTCGAGCGCGGCAGATGGAAATTCGTCATCAGCAGGTCGGCAGTCTTGAACCGATAGCCGGGCGTGATGAAAATGTCGGTCGGGCCGGACCATGCGGCAAGCGTACCGTCGGGCTTTGCCGCGCTCTCCAGCAGGCGCAGCGAGGTCGTGCCGACGGCGACGATGCGCCCGCCCCTCGCCTTCGCGGCATTGAGCGCCGCGGCGGTCGCCTCGCTGACTGAACCGGTCTCTGCATGCATCTTGTGGTCGGCGGTGTCGTCGGCCTTGACCGGCAAGAAGGTGCCGGCGCCGACATGAAGCGTGACGAAGCAGCGTTCGATGCCTTTGGCGTCTAGCGCGGCAAATAGCTCCGGTGTGAAATGCAGGCCTGCGGTTGGCGCGGCAACCGCGCCCTCCTCCCTGGCATAGATGGTCTGATAGTCCGTCAAGTCGCGCTCGTCATCGTCACGCTTGGAGGCGATGTAGGGCGGCAGCGGGATGTGGCCGACGGCGCGCAGCGCCTCGTCGAGAAACGGGCCGGACAGGTCGAAGCCGAGCAGCGCCTCGCCGGCCTCGCCCTTCTCGATCACCGTGGCGTCGAGCTGGCCGAGGAAGCAGGAATTGCTGTCATGGCCGAAATGGATGCGGTCGCCGGCAGCGATGCGCTTGCCCGGCCGCATGAAGGCCAGCCAGCGGTCGGGCGCCATGCGCATGTGCAGCGTCGCCTCGACCTGCGCCTGCGCTTCGCCGCGCCGCCTGATGCCTTTCAGCTGCGCCGGGATGACCTTGGTGTCGTTGAAGACCAGCACGTCGCCGTCCCCGAGCAGGGACGGCAGGTCGCGCACCATGCGGTCCGAAAGGCCCTCGCCCGGCCCGACCACCAGCATCCTGGCGCTGTCGCGCGGCTCGGCCGGGCGAAGCGCGATGCGCTCCTCCGGCAGGTCGAAGTCGAAGAGGTCGACACGCATCAGTAAAGCCGGACGAGCAGCGCTCCGGCCAAGAGCAGCACCGCGCCGGCGACGCGGCCGAATGAGATCTCGCGCACCGCCACGCCGAGGAAGCCGACGCGGTCGATCAGCATGCCGGCCAAGAGCTGGCCGGCAACCAGGAACGCCATCAGGGCGGCCGCACCGATGCGCGGCGTCAAAATGGTCGACAGCGTGACGTAGAAACCGCCGAGCATGCCGCCGGCGATGAACAGCCAGGGCGCCGGCGCCTTCCAGTCGAGTGAGAGGTCGTTCAACTTTACCACGGCGACGGCGATGATGCCGAGCACGATCGCGCCGGACAGGAACGAAAACGCCGCCGCCGCGACCGGGAGACCCAGGCCGCGCGCCAGCTGCGAATTGATCGGCGCCTGAACGGCGATGAAGGCGCCGGACAGGATGCCAAGCAGCGACCAGACCACGCCCATCATTGTCGTTTGTCCTTACTTGACGTCGGCCGCGACCTTCAGCGACACGATCTTATCGGGATCGACCACCGGCTCGCCGCGCTTGATCTTGTCGACATTGTCCATGCCTTCGATGACCTGGCCCCAGACCGTGTACTGGCGGTTGAGGAAAGCGGCATCGTCGAAGCAGATGAAGAACTGCGAATTGGCCGAGTTCGGGTTCTGCGAACGAGCCATCGAGCAGGTGCCGCGACCGTGGTTGGCGTTGGAAAATTCAGCCTTCAGATCGGGCTTTTCCGAGCCACCCATGCCGGCGCGGGAGGGGGCAAATGAGGGCTTGCTCGAATTGCCGAACTTGACGTCGCCGGTCTGCGCCATGAAGCCTTCGATGACGCGGTGGAAGACTACGCCGTCGTAGGCGCCTTCGCGCGCCAGTTCCTTGATGCGGGCGACATGGCCGGGGGCCAGATCGGGGAACAGTTCGATGACGACCTTGCCCTTGGTCGTTTCCATGATGAGCGCGTTTTCGCGGTCCTTGATCTCAGCCATGTCGGATATCCTTTATCTCAGAAAAACAGATTGATTTGATAGACTACTTGTCTGCGGCGATGCGCACTTTGATCATGCGGTCGGGGTTGCTGACCGTTCCATTGTCGGCCTCGTCGCCCTTCTTGATGTGATCGACCAATTCCATGCCGCTGACGACATTGCCGACGATAGTATACTGGCCGTCGAGGTTCGGCGCCGGCGCGAACATGATGAAGAACTGCGAATTGGCAGAGTTCGGATCCTGCGAGCGGGCCATGCCGAGCGTGCCACGCTTGTAATGTTCGCTCTGCGAGAATTCTGCGGGCAGATCAGGCAGATCGGAGCCGCCGGTGCCGACGGCCTCGGGGCTGAACCCCTTCTTCATGTTGCCGAACTTGACGTCGCCGGTCTGCGCCATGAAGCCATCGATAACGCGGTGGAAGGCGACATTGTCATAGGCGCCTTCGCGCACCAGCTTCTTGATCTGGGCGACATGCTTGGGCGCTAGGTCGGGCCGCAGCGCGATGGTGACGTCGCCATCCTTCAAGGTGATGATCATGGTGTTTTCCGGATCGGCGGCATAGGCCGAGACAGATGCTGTGACAAGACCGGCAAGCACGACGAGGAACGAGGCGAGCTTCTTCAGCTGCATAGGGATCTCCGGGGGATTATTTCTTGAATTTTGCGGTGAGCGCGCCGGCAACCGCCGCCGGCACGAAGGGACGGATGTCGCCTCCCATCGAAGCTATCTGGCGCACAAGTGTGGCAGTAATCGTGCGCACCGAAGGGCTGGCGGGCAGAAAAACCGTCTGCAGCTCCGGCGCCATGGTCTCGTTCATGCCAGCCATCTGCATCTCGTAGTCCAGATCGGTGCCGTCGCGCAGGCCGCGGATCATGATCGAGGCGCCGTGCTTTCTGGCGGCGTCGATGACCAGCCCGTCGAACGCGACAACCTTGATGCGGCCGCCGTCGCGGCCGAATTCGGCCTTGGTCGCCGCCTCGATCAGCTTCACCCGTTCCTCGAAGGAAAACAGCGGCGTCTTGCCAGGATGGGTGCCGATCGCCGCATAAACCGTGTCGGCAACGGCCAGCGATGCCTTCAGGACGTCGAGGTGTCCGTTGGTCAGCGGGTCGAAGGAGCCGGCATAAAGGGCGGTGCGTTCGGTCATGGCAGGGATAGGGCTCTATCTCTCGGTTTGAGCATGATCTGTTTCCGAAAACCGGATTCCACTTTTCGGGATCATGCTCTAGCGGGGCATTGGACGGAAGGCAAATGCGATTGGGAACATCTGCGTGAACCTTTTCGCAGACATGAACGACAGATGAATGCCTTGATCACGAAGACTTCACGCAGCGTTCACTAGTTTGCACTTCAGAAGATGAAACCAAAACCCCATCTAACCGTTGTAAGGCGCAGGAGAACACGCAAATGCTGATCTACATGCTCGCCACCGCAATGACCGTCGCCATGCTGATTGCTACCGCATTCGGGCTGCATCAGGAAGCAGAGCGTGTCCGTGTCCGGACCAAGCGCTTCGAAGGCTTCGGCGCTCGCTGGCCCCACCGTCACCACTAATCTTACCGGCCAAGTCTTGATCGCGCCGGCCCATCGGGCCGGTGTTGTTGTGTCTGAGCCTATTCGGCGCTGTCGGGTGCGGCATCCGCAGCATCCGGACCGCCCTCGGCCCCGCCTTCGCCGTTCTCCTCGGCATCCTCGTCCGACTGCGGTTCCGATATCCGCTCGACCGAAACCACCTTCTCGCCTTCGGCGGTGTTGAAGATGGTCACGCCCTTGGTGGCGCGGCTGGCGAAACGGATGCCGTTGACCGGCACCCGGATGACCGTGCCGCCGTCCGAAACCAGCATGATCTGGTCGTCATTGCCGACCGGGAAGGTCGCCACCAGCTGGCCGATCTCTGCCGTTTTCGACACGTCGGTGGCGCGAATGCCCTTGCCGCCGCGCCCGGTCAGGCGGAAATCGTAGGACGACGAGCGCTTGCCGTAGCCATATTCGGTCACCGTCAGCACATATTGCTCATGCGCCTTGAGGAATTCGTAGCGGTCGTCGGAAAGCTCCGCCTCCTCGCCGATCTCCTCATTGGTCAGTGCGATCTCTTCTTCCTCGCCGGCCGTCTCGAGCCGCCGCTCCGCCGCCGCCCGCTTGAGGTAAGCGGCGCGCTCCGCCGGTGAGGCATCGACATGCTCGATCACCGACATCGAGATGATGCGGTCGGTCTCGGCCATGCTTATGCCGCGCACGCCGACCGAATTGCGGCTCTGGAAAACGCGCACGTCGCCGACCGAGAAACGGATGCACTGGCCGGAGTTCGCCGTCAAAAGCACGTCGTCATTGTCGGTGCAGGTCTCGACACCGAGGATCTCGTCGCCTTCCTCCTCCAGCTTCATGGCGATCTTGCCGTTGCGGTTGACCTGGACGAAGTCGGACAGCTTGTTGCGGCGCACGGTGCCGCGCGTGGTGGCGAACATCACGTCGAGCTCGCCCCAGCTGGTCTCGTCCTCGGGCAGCGGCATGATGGTGGTGATGCGCTCGCCCTGCTCGAGCGGCAGCATGTTGATCAGCGCCTTGCCGCGCGACTGCGGATTGCCGATCGGCAGCCGCCAGACCTTTTCCTTGTAGACGATGCCGCGCGAGGAGAAGAACAGCACCGGCGTATGGGTGTTGGCCACGAACAGCCGGGTGACGAAATCCTCTTCCTTGGTCGACATGCCGGAGCGGCCCTTGCCGCCGCGGCGCTGCGCCCGGTAGAGCGACAGCGGCACGCGCTTGATGTAGCCGGAATGGCTGACGGTGACGACCATGTCCTCACGCTGGATCAGGTCCTCGTCTTCCATGTCGGCGCCGCCGTCGGTGAGCTCGGTGCGGCGCGGCGTGCCGAACTCGTCGCGCACGGCGGCGAGCTCGTCCTTGACGATCTGCTGGATGCGCGCGCGGGACGACAAAATATCAAGGTAATCAACGATTTCGGCGCCGATCGTGTTCAACTCGTCGGCGATCTCGTCGCGGCCGAGCGCGGTCAGGCGCTGCAGGCGCAGTTCGAGGATGGCGCGGGCCTGTTCCTCGGACAGATTGTAGGTGCCGTCCTCGTTGATGCGATGGCGCGGATCGTCGATCAGAAGGATCAGCGATTCGACGTCGCCGGAGGGCCAGCGGCGCTCCATCAACTGCTCGCGCGCCGTCTGCGGATCGGGCGCCGTACGGATCAGCTTGATCACTTCGTCGATGTTGGCGACGGCAATGGCGAGGCCGACCAGGACGTGGGCGCGGTCGCGCGCCTTGCGCAGCAGGAATTTCGTTCGCCGGCTGATCACCTCTTCGCGGAAGCCGACAAATGCCTTCAGCATGTCGGTCAGCGTCATCACTTCCGGCTTGCCGCCGTTCAGCGCTACCATATTGGCGCCGAAAGAAGTCTGCAGCGGCGTGAAGCGGTAGAGCTGGTTGAGGATGACATCGGCGACAGCGTCGCGTTTCAGCTCGATAACGACGCGGTAGCCCTGGCGGTCGCTTTCGTCGCGTATGTCGGAAATGCCTTCGATGCGCTTGTCGCGCACCAGCTCGGCCATTTTCTCGATCATCGAGGCCTTGTTCACCTGGTACGGGACTTCGGTGATGATGATCGATTCACGGTCGTTGCCGCGCTGCTCGACATTGACCTTGCCGCGCATGACGATGGAGCCGCGGCCGGTCGCGTAGGCGCTGTAGATGCCGGAACGGCCAAGCACGATGCCGCCGGTCGGGAAATCGGGGCCTGGAATGATCTCCATCAGCGCCGGCAGGTCGATCGCCGGATTGTCGATGATGGCGATGGCGCCGTTGCAGACTTCGGCCAGATTGTGCGGCGGAATGTTGGTGGCCATGCCGACGGCAATGCCGCCGGAACCGTTGACCAGAAGGTTGGGGAAGCGAGCCGGCAACACCTTCGGCTCGGTGTCGGAGGCATCATAGGTCTCCTGGAAATCGACGGTTTCCTTGTCGATGTCCTCGAGCAGCTCATGCGCGACCTTGGTCAGGCGCGACTCGGTGTAGCGCATGGCCGCCGGCGGATCACCGTCGATGGAGCCGAAATTGCCTTGCCCGTCGATCAGCGGCACCCGCAGTGACCAGTCCTGCGCCATGCGCACCAAGGCGTCATAGATCGAGGCGTCGCCATGCGGATGGTATTTACCCATCACGTCGGCGACCGGACGGGCCGATTTCACATATTTGCGGTTCCAGTGGTAGCCGCTCTCATGCGCCGCATAGAGAATGCGGCGATGCACCGGCTTCAGGCCGTCGCGAACGTCCGGCAGCGCACGGCTGACGATCACGCTCATGGCGTAAGAGAGGTAGGAGCTCTGCATCTCCTCGATGATGGAGATCGGCTCGATGCCGGTGGGGCCGCCGTCGGCGCCGCGCGGTGTCTTTTGGTCGGTCAAATTGGATCACAATCTAATCAGGAATCACTGACCGCTTATATAGGAAGCCCACTCGAAACTCCAATGTTCCCGGCACTTTTCCAAAGACAATTTCGGTGGTAATTTCAAATGGATACCGCTGATTGCGACGATTTGGCAAAAGCGTATTTCGCCGCCGCCAGGCAAAAGCCTGCGATGGACCGTTTTCCCCGGCCGGGAGCCATAAGCACGATGAACTGGACCCGGTGGCTGCCTTTGCGAGCGCTGAGCGGTTGGCGGCCCGGGGATCTCAATGGCGATCTGGCCGCCGGGCTGACGCTGGCGGCAATCGCCATTCCCGAACAGATGGCGACGGCGCGGCTTGGCGGCTTTGCGCCCGAGATCGGCTTCTTCGCCTTTGTCGCGGGATCACTGGCCTTTGCCCTGTTCGGCGTCAACCGCCATCTGTCGTCCGGGGCGGATTCGACCATCACACCGCTGTTTGCCGGCGGCCTTGCGCTCATCGCCGTTGCCGGGTCGGCGCATTATCTGGCGCTGGCGGCGATGCTGGCGCTGATGGTCGGGCTACTGGTGGGTTTGAGCGGCATCTTCCGGCTCGGCTGGATCGCCGACCTTCTGTCTGTCCCCGTCACCACCGGTTTTCTGGCCGGCATCGCGGTCCATATCATCGTTTCGCAACTGCCCGGACTGCTCGGCCTGCCGTCCGAAAGCGGTGAAACGCTGCGCCGCGTCGGTGAGATCGCCGCCAATCTCCACCTCATCAACCCGTGGAGCTTGGCGCTCGGCCTTGGCGTGTTTGCCATCGTATTCACCGCCGAGCGCATCAGCGCCCGTATCCCCGGCGCCTTGATCGGCATGGTGCTGGCCACGCTGGCGGTTGCGATCTTCGGCCTGAAGGGGCGCGGTGTCGAAGTGCTCGGCGCCTTGCCCTACGGCCTGCCGCAGGCCGGCCTGCCGAGCGTCAGCCTCAGCGATGCGCAGGCGGTGTTACCGCTGGCCCTGCTGATCGCCATCGTGGTCATGGTGCAGACGGCGGCCACCAGCCGCTCCTTTGCCGGCGACGACATCAACCGCGACTTTGTCGGTGTCGGCGCCGGCAGCATCCTGTCCGGCCTGATCGGCGCCTTCGCGGTCAATGCCAGCCCGCCGCGCACCGCAATCGTCGCCCAGTCGGGCGGGCGTTCGCAGTTTTCAGGCCTGATTGCCGCGGCAATCGTGCTGGCGCTGGGCGCCTTTGGCGGCGGCCTGCTTGCCGATGTCCCGCAGGCCGCCCTTGCCGGCGTGCTGATGTTCGTTGCTCATCACATCTTGCGCTGGAAGGTGTTTGCCAGTGTCTACCGGCAGGCGCCGGTCGAATTCATGCTGATCCTGGTCACTATGACGGCCATTGTCGTGCTGCCGATCGAGACCGGCGTGGCGGTCGGCATCGGCCTGTCGCTGCTGCATGGTCTCTGGAGCGCGACACGCACGCAGGCGATCGAGCTGGAACAGGTGCCCGGCACCTCGGTGTGGTGGCCGCCGAGCACGCCGTCGGCCGGCGAGCAACTCCCCGGCGTGCTGGTTGCGGCATTCCAGGCGCCGCTCTCCTTTGTCAATGCCGAAAGCTTCAAGCGCGGCGTCTGCGAACTGATCGACGCCAGGAGCGACAGTGTGAAACTGGTCGTGCTCGAAGCCAGCAACATCGCCGAGATCGACTATACCGCCGCACAGGCGCTGATCGAAACCATTGCCCACTGCCGCAAGGCCGGTGCTGTCTTTGCCATCGCACGGCTGGAATCACTGCGTGCCCAGGCGGCACTGGCGCGTTTCGGCATTGCCGACCTCGTCGGCCCGCACAGAATCTTTCACAGCGTCGACGACGCCATCAAGGCGCTATCGCCGGACAAGAAACTTGTAGGACAACAGGACAAGGCGCCATGACCACCGAGCGGGAACCCTTGCTGAAGCCTGTCGCCGTGGACGAGCTGCGGCCGACGCAGATCACCGTCGGCATGCGGGAGGTGGAGCTGAAGCGCCGGATGATCCGGGCACAAAGCCCTGAGAAGACAGGCATTTTCCTCGGCCGCCACATGGTGCCGGTGGTGCTTGGTCCGAAGAAGCGCAACTATGTCACCGATCACCACCATCTCGCCCGCGCCTTGCTCGAGGAAGGTGTCAAGGATGTCTTCGTCACCGTGATCAGCGATCTGTCGGGGCTCGACAAGGGCGCTTTTTTTGTCGTGCTCGACAACAGAGGCTGGATGCATCCGTTTGACGAAAACGGGCGGCGGCGGGACTACGACGCCATCCCCAAGACCATGGCCGAACTGGTCGACGATCCCTACCGCAGCATGGCCGGCGAATTGCGCCGGCAAGGCGGCTTCGCCAAGGACACAACGCCGTTCAGCGAATTCCTGTGGGCCGACTTTTTGCGCCGGCGCGCGCGATAGTCACCGGGTGTCTCGCCCATGACGCGCCGGAAACGCCTGTTGAAGGTTGACAGGTCATTGAAGCCGGCCTCGAAGGCAATTGCCGAGATGGGCTCATCCGACATGCGCAGCCGCACCGCCGCACGATGCAGCCGGGTTCTGAGCAGGAACTGATAGGGAGTCATGCCGGCGACCTGCCGGAAGGTGCGCAGGAAGTGATAGGGGCTGGTCGCCGTCGAGCCGGCAAGCTCGGAAAGCGAGACCGGCCGGTCGGCATTGACCTCGATCTGCCGCACCGCCTCGGCAACCCGTTTCTGGTCGCGCCGGCTCGGCGGGCGAGCGGCAGGCGCGGCCTCGCCGGCGACAGCAAGGGCTGCGCCGCCGACGGCAAGAGCCGCGCCAGCAAGGCGCAGGCCAAGCTCCTCGAAGGCATCGATGTCGGCCGTCTCGCGTGCCGCTTCGGCCTCGGCCAGAAGCGAGGTAAGGGCCGGCAAGGGCGGCAGATGCGGCACTCCAAACGCCAGCTTGCCTGCGCCCGGCACGTCGTTGGCAATCCGGTCGAGATAGGCGGGAGTGAAATGGAAGGACAGGCAGCGGTCGCCGGCGCCATGCTCATGCCCGCATTCATAGCAGGCACCGACATTGCCGAGCAGGACGGCACCTGGCGCCAGCATGGCGGTGCCCTGGCTGGTGCGGTAGCGGAAGCTGCCGCTGGTGACTGCGGCAATGCAGACACTGCGGTGCTGTTCCTCGAACGGGCGATCGCCGGCGCCTGCGGTGCACACCACGTCGGACACATACCAGTCCGGCCCTGAAGCCAGTTTTTGCTCGCTCGTCGTCATGGTTTGAAAGATAGCAATTTTTCCCAAGCGCAACACCCCGACCCGGCCTATCGCTTGCAGCCTCCTGACACCACGAAGGCAGCAGCATGACCGATCCATTCACAGAAGCCCTCCACAGCGACGGCCCCAACCCTGACCTGGCTGAAAAGCTGGATCTCTACGGCCGCTTTGTCGGCGCTTGGACATTCGATGCCACGCGCCACCTCGAGGACGGCACCGTCTTGACCGGGCGCGGCGAGGTGCATTTCGGCTGGGTCCTGGAAGGCAAGGCGATCCAGGACGTGTGGATTCTGCCCGCGCGCGACGCCGGCCCCTCGCCCTCGCTCGGCAAATGGACTTTCTACGGCACAACGCTGCGGGCCTATGATCCCGGCGCGGATGCCTGGCACATCTTCTGGAGCGATCCGCGCAACCAGTACTACAGCCGCCAGCTTGGTCGCGCCGAAGGCGACACGATTGTGCAGGTCGGCGCCGACGGCACTGGTTCCTCGGTCCGCTGGAGTTTTTCACGGATCACCAAGGACAGCTTCCGCTGGCTGGGCGAGCGTTCGCACGACAACGGGGCGACATGGCGCCTCGAAGTCGAGTTCCTGGCGCGCCGCGTCGCCCAGGGCTGATGGCGCAACACCTGCAACAAGGAGAAAACCATGCTTGACCACGTTTCGATCGGTGTCCGCGACACCGCGGTGTCAAAGCCTTTCTACGATGCCGCGCTGAAGCCGCTCGGCTATTCCTGCCTCAGCCAGTCGCCGGGCTCGCTGGGCTATGGCGCGCAGGCGGCAGCGTTTTGGGTGAACGACGCGGCGCGGCCGGTGGCGGCTGACGAAAAATCCGGCCTGCATTTCTGCTTTGCCGCACCGACGCGGGCGAGCGTCGACGCCTTTCACACCGGCGCCCTGCGCGCCGGCGGCAACAGCAATGGCGCGCCGGGGCTGCGTGCCGACTATGGCGAGAACTACTACGCCGCCTTCGTCATCGATCCCGACGGCTATCGTCTGGAGGCCTATTGCAGCGCCGCCGGCTAACACCGCCGGCGTCTCCGGTATCGCCATCTCAGACGGTTCCCACCGGCCGGGCTTTGCTCTACCAATAGGGTGGTGCGGGGCTCGGCCCGGCGGGAGGGGTCAGCGATGCCGAGTTTCGACAGCCTGTTCAACGCCTTCGTCACCATTCTGGTGACTATCGACCCGCCCGGTCTCGCGCCGCTCTTCCTGGCGGTGACACGCGGCATGAACCGCGAGGAGCGTCAGCAGGTTTCGGTGCGCGCGTCGATCATCGGCTTCCTGGTGATGGCGCTGTTTGCGGTGGCCGGCGCCTCGATCCTGTCGGTGTTCGGCATCACGCTGCCGGCCTTCCGCGTCGCCGGCGGGTTCCTGCTGTTCTTCATCGCCTTCGAAATGGTGTTCGAGCGCCGCCAGGACCGCAAGGAGAAGATCGGCGACGTCGCCATCACCAAGGACATGATCCACAACATCGCCGCCTTCCCGCTGGCGATCCCGCTTATCGCCGGCCCCGGCGCGATTTCGGCAACCGTGCTTTTGTCCGGCTCGTTCCAGGGTTTTACCGCACAGGCTGCGCTGGTCGGCATCATCTTCGTCTGCCTGGCCATCACCTATCTGGTGTTCGTGCTGTCGGAACGCATCGACCGCATCCTCGGCCAGACCGGCCGCTCGATCCTGACCCGCCTGCTCGGCGTCATTCTGGCAGCGCTTGCGGTGCAGTTCGTGGCCGATGGCATCAAGGCGCTGATGGCGGGGTGAACGACAGCGCCTACTGCCCTACTGCCCTACTGCCCTACTGCCCTACTGCCCAGCCGTATCAACAACCTCGAAATCATGGGTGATCACAGCGGTCTTGGCCAGCATGGCGGAGGCTGAGCAGTATTTTTCGATCGAGAGGTCGATCGCACGCTGGACCTTGTCGTGCGACAGCGCGCGGCCCGTGACGATGAAATGCATATGGATGCGGGTGAAGACTTTTGGGTCGGTTTCGGCCCGGTCGGCGTCGAGTTCGACGGTGCAATCCTCGATCGCCTCGCGGCCTTTTTCCAGAATGTGGACGACATCATAGGCCGAACAACCGCCGGTGCCGATCAGCACCAACTCCATCGGGCTCGGGCCTGGCGTCTTGCCTTCAGGACCGGAGGCGGTCCCCAGCACGAGTTTGTGGCCACTGCCGGACTCGCCGACGAAAGTGCGCTCTTCGACCCATTTGATCCGTGCTTTCACGGCAATCATCCTCCTGGAAAGACATCCCTAGCCGAACACGACCGCATGCATGATGCGGCCGGGCAGCAGTGTGAACACGCCGGCGCCGATCAGCGCAAAAACATACAGCGAAATCATGACCCTGCGATGTTTGGCTACGCGATGCCTATGCGCGTGCCAGACCGCAAGCGGAACGGTGATCAACACTATGATCGACAAGATATGGATCGGGCTGAACGGGCCGATGAGGCGGATCTGCTGGATCCACAAGCTAGAGGCGGCGATGACCAGCATCAGCGCCGCCCAAGCATAGCCCATCACACGGTGGCGCGTCGTGCCTTTCGGCAGCGCCAGTTGGGCGCCGCCCATGGCCAGCGCGGCTAGGGCCGCGAAGGCGTGCCATGGAATGGGAGGGGGCGCCGATAGAAGCGGTCCGAGCGACATCGCGCCCTCTCCCTAGGTGGCAATCGCTCGCTGCTCAGAACGGGATTTCGTCGTCCAGTTCGCGCGACGACCCGCCGCCACCACCGCCCTTGGAACCGCCGCCACCGCCACGGTTGAAGCTTTCATTGGGGCTCGACTGGCCGAAATCCGAGCCACGGCTCGCACCGCCGCCACCGGCATAGTTGCCGACCTGGCCGCCGCCCTCGCCGCGTGAATCGAGCATCTGCAGCTCGCCGCGGAATTTCTGCAGCACGACTTCCGTCGTGTATTTGTCGGCGCCGGTCTGGTCCTGCCATTTGCGTGTCTGCAGCTGGCCTTCGACGTAAACCTTCATGCCCTTCTTCAGATATTGTTCGGCGACCTTGGCGATCTGGTCATTGAAAATGACGACGTTGTGCCACTCGGTCTTTTCCTTGCGCTCGCCGGAATTCTTGTCGCGCCAGCTTTCCGAAGTGGCGATGCGGATGTTGACGACCGGGTCACCGGAATTCAGGCGGCGGATTTCAGGGTCCGCGCCGAGGTTTCCGACCAGAATGACCTTGTTGACGCTACCCGCCATGACACTTCTCCGCGCTCATCCGAAACAAATTTTAAGTCGCTCACCTTACAGCCTGCATGCGATCCTCGCTTGCCGCGGCTGGCTTTTCCCACAAGGTTTTTGTTCTTTTTTTGTTCTATTCTTGTCTGCCTCGGCTGTCAAGAATGTCAGCAAGAGGTAGGGTGTGCGTCTGAAATTGCGACTATGCCGGGATCGAAAGGCGGAGGCGAATGAAAGTCATTGCGCGCATCTGGACCAGCCGCGAGAGCAATGGCGAGCGGGCGTGGAAACCCGCATGCAAGTTTCCGCCGGCAACGGAGCGAGCCAGCTTTGCCTGTTCGAACAGTGGATTCAGCCTGGCGTCGGGGCTCCGACACACCAACACCCAGTCGAGGAAGTGCTAACCGTCATCACCGGGATCGCTGAAATGTGGATCGACGAAGGACGTCTGACACTGATTGCCGGACAATCGCTTCTCATTCCTGCCCAACGAAAACATGGGTTTAGAAACGTTGGCACCGAAACGCTTCACATCCAGGCCGTGCTGGCGTCGCCGATCTTCGAGGCGACTTTCGAAGGGGCCGCCGAGCCGGTGAGGCGTTGGCTTCCCGCAGCGCCATAAAAGACCGCTTGCCAAATCAATAAGTATCGACTTATGCTTTTGTCATGATCGAAGCAGAGATTTTTCGCGCCCTGGCCGACCCGACGCGCCGCGCCGTCTACGAGCGGCTGGCCGGAGGCGAGATGAGCGTGTCGGAACTCCGCACCGGCATGAGCGTGTCGCAGCCGGCGGTGTCGCAACACCTCGCCGTGCTGCGCGGCGCCGGCCTGGTCAGCGAAAGGCGGTCCGGCCGCAACGCGTACTACCGCGCCGATCCGCAAGGGCTCGAGCCGCTGCTCGGCTGGATCGAACGCTACCGCGCATTCTGGCCGGAACGCATCGAGAGACTAAAGGCCGTTTTGAAGGACATGGACCAATGACCGATGAAAAGCAGGCGCAGACCGCCAAAGATGCCCTCGCCTTCGAGTGTGACCTCCCGGACGCACCGGAAAAGGTGTGGCGGGCGCTGACCGTGCCGGAGCTTTTGGCGGCGTGGATGATGCCAAACGACATCAAGCCGGAAACCGGCAGCCGCTTTGCCTTTGCCGGGCCGGACGCGCCGATCGAGTGCGAAGTGCTCGATGCCGAACCGGGGCGACTGCTGCGCTATTCCTGGCGCGAGCGGTCCGACACCGGCGATGCCGATGGGTTGGACAGCATCGTCACCTTCACGCTCGCCCGCACCGTTTCAGGCGGTACACATCTGCGCATCGTTCATGACGGGTTTGTGCAGGCGGCAACGCCCGCGGTGGCGATGGCGAGCGCCGGTTGCCGGCTTTCGCTCAGGGCATACAAGCCCAAACCGCTGATCGCCGCCAACGCGCCATATCTATTGATGCGCGCGGCCTGAGTCGAAGAAAAACGAACGGAGACAATGAGATGAGCGGCTTTGCCAATCTGGTGCCGATGGTGATCGAGCAATCGAGCCGCGGCGAACGCGCCTTCGACATTTTCTCGCGGCTGCTGCGCGAGCGCATCATCTTCATCAATGGCGAAATCAATGACGGCATGTCGGCGCTGGTCTGCGCCCAGCTTCTGTCGCTGGAATCGGACAATCCCGACAAGGAAATCTCGCTCTACATCAACTCGCCGGGCGGCGTGGTGACCAGTGGCTTCGCCATCTACGACACCATGCAATATGTCAGCTGTCCGGTATCGACGGTGTGCATGGGCTTTGCCGCCTCGATGGCTTCGTTCCTGCTGATGGCGGGAACGCCGGGCCGGCGCATCGCGCTGCCCAACGCCAGCATCGTGCTGCATCAGCCCCTGGGCGGCTTCCAGGGCCAGGCCTCCGACATTCAGCGCCATGCCGAAGGTATTTTGCGCACCAAGCGGCAGATGACCGAGCTCTATGCGCAGCATTGCGGCCGCACCTATGAAGACGTCGAACGCACGCTCGACCGCGATTTCTTCATGACCGCGCGCGAAGCCAAGGACTGGGGCCTCGTCGACCATGTTTTCGACACCCGCAAGCAGGCGGCGGCCTAGATCGCGGGATTGAACGCGCACCGGCGTCGCGTCAATTTCGACGCCGCAGGTCTGGCCTCGCATGGAGCGCGACACTATAGTCCTGCAATGCGTTACCGCCTAAACAGACTGATGACAGCCACTGCGATCACCGCTGCGACCTGTAGCGCGGCTCTTGCCGGGAACAGCACATCGCAGCCGCAGACGGGCGCCCTGCCCGGCGTGACCAGCGACTACCGTATCGCCAAGCCGACGCCGCAGCCTGAGCCCGACGACGCGCTGCCCGCCGGCGAGAACGGGACATTCAAGATCGGCGATACCGATGTCCGGATTTCCGGCAGCATCACCGTCGATATGGCTACAGGCGGGATCAGACCTCCAAATCACTGAGCCGGGCGATACGTGCTTCCTGCGAGCGTTGGCACCGCCCCTCACCTGCCTGCCGGCATCCTCTCCCCGTAAACGGGGCGAGGGACGCTCCCGATCGATGCTTTCGCCAACCACCAACGTTGCATAAATAGCACCGCAGCCGCAGCTGCCTCTTTCTCCCCGTTCACGGGGAGAAATGCCCGGCAGGGCAATGAGGGGCAGCGCCAACACCGATATCTATGACTCCCCGTGCGATCGGGCGAGCGGGCGCTTCGCCCCGATATCCCCACAAAAGAGCAGCCCCGCCGTTGCTTCCGCAAACGGTCGGGGCTTTTTTTGGATCCCAGATCCAACTTGCCGGTAGTGTTATACCGACTTTTGTCTCGGATGCTTCGCGGCATTCAGCCGACGATCCGACTAGCAGTCTCTGATTTTCATGGGATATGGCAGGTCACGGTTTGTCGGGTGGCGAAAACGCTGAACCCTGGCACTTATGCCCGCCGCGGCTCCAACGAGATGTGGAGCCTCAAAGGACTATCCGGTGGCGTCATGCTCCGCTCCTATGTCCGTTGCAACTGTGTCGTCCGAAGCACAAATC
This sequence comes from Mesorhizobium sp. CNPSo 4684, assembly GCF_057784315.1. Classification (NCBI taxonomy): domain Bacteria; kingdom Pseudomonadati; phylum Pseudomonadota; class Alphaproteobacteria; order Hyphomicrobiales; family Phyllobacteriaceae; genus Mesorhizobium; species Mesorhizobium sp. CNPSo 4684. The sequence goes on from NZ_JBWLUX010000005.1 coordinate 69,950, forward strand.
GCAAAACCTGCGGCGTCTCGCAGGCCACCTATGGGCGGCGAGGCCATCGAAAGACGGCCGGCTTCGTTGACCTTCGGAGACTGCGCCCCTGAGTTGGCGGCGTCAACCTTTGAATAGCCGGTTACCGAAAAATGTGATCGCCGGGACCTTACGTCAGGGTCAGTTTCTGAAACACCCCTGTCAGGTTTCCGCACAGCTTTGTCAGGAGCGTGTTCAGCCTTTGTTCTTTCCGCTTGCCCCTTCGCGCGAAAGACGGTTAAACGACTTTGGTCGAGAAGTATGGCGTCTCTCGACGTGGCGGCAAAAATACCTACATAGGGGATGGCCGGGAAAACCCCGCCGATCCCACTGATACCAAATCTGAGGCGGCGACCGGCGATGGCCGACCATAAATACCTTTCCATTCGCGGTGCACGCGAACACAATCTGAAGAATGTCGATCTCGACCTGCCGCGTGACAGCCTGATCGTCATGACCGGCCTGTCGGGCTCCGGCAAATCGTCGCTTGCCTTCGACACCATCTATGCCGAGGGCCAGCGCCGCTATGTCGAGAGCCTGTCGGCCTATGCGCGCCAGTTCCTCGAAATGATGCAGAAGCCGGACGTCGACCAGATCGACGGCCTGTCGCCTGCCATCTCCATCGAGCAGAAGACGACGTCGAAGAACCCGCGCTCGACGGTCGGCACCGTCACCGAGATTTACGACTATATGCGCTTGCTGTTTGCGCGCGTCGGCATCCCCTATTCGCCGGCCACCGGCCTGCCGATCGAGAGCCAGACGGTCAGCCAGATGGTCGACCGGGTGCTGGCGGTCGAGGAAGGCACGCGCCTGTTCCTGCTGGCGCCGATCGTGCGCGGCCGCAAGGGCGAGTATCGCAAGGAACTGCTGGAGCTGCAGAAAAAGGGCTTTCAGCGCGTCAAGGTCGACGGCGTCTTCTACGAGATCGCCGACGTGCCGGCGCTGGACAAGAAGTACAAGCACGACATCGACGTCGTCGTCGACCGCATCGTCGTGCGCGGTGATCTTGCGACCCGACTTGCCGATTCCATCGAAACGGCGCTGAAGCTCGCCGAAGGGCTGGCGGTGGCCGAGTTTGCCGACCGGCCGCTCGACGCCAGCCAGACCGGCGAAGACTCGGTCAACAAGTCGAAGAACGAGACGCATGAGCGCATCCTGTTCTCCGAAAAATTCGCCTGCCCGGTGTCCGGCTTCACCATTCCGGAGATCGAGCCCAGGCTGTTCTCGTTCAACAACCCGTTCGGCGCCTGCCCGACCTGCGACGGTCTCGGCAGCCAGCGTGCCATCGACGCCAGCCTGATCGTGCCGGACGAAAACGTCTCGCTGCGCGACGGCGCCGTCAGCCCGTGGGCGAAATCGACCTCGCCCTATTACGCGCAGACGCTGGAAGCGCTGGGCAAGGCATACGGCTTCAAACTCGGCGACAAATTCAAGGACCTGACCGAAGAGGCCAAGGAAGCCGTCCTGCGCGGCACCGGCGAGCGCGAGGTCACCTTCCAGTATGATGACGGCCTGCGCTCCTACAAGACGACCAAGACGTTCGAAGGCGTCATTCCCAATCTGGAGCGACGCTGGAAGGAAACCGAATCCGCCTGGATGCGCGAGGAGATCGAGCGCTTCATGTCGGCAACGCCCTGCCCGGTCTGCAAGGGCTACCGGCTGAAGCCGGAAGCGCTGGCGGTGAAAATCGCCGGAAAGCACATCGGCGAGGTCACCGAGCAGTCGATCCGCAACGCCGACAAATGGTTCACCGACCTGCCGGCGCAGCTCAACGACAAGCAGAACGAGATTGCTGTCAGAGTGCTCAAGGAGATCCGCGACCGGCTGCGCTTCCTCAACGATGTCGGCCTCGACTATCTGACGCTGTCGCGCAATTCCGGCACGCTGTCGGGCGGCGAGAGCCAGCGCATACGCCTGGCCTCGCAGATCGGCTCCGGCCTCACCGGCGTGCTTTATGTGCTGGACGAGCCGTCGATCGGCCTGCACCAGCGCGACAATGCGCGCCTGCTCGACACGCTGAAGCATTTGCGCGACATCGGCAACACGGTGATCGTTGTCGAGCATGACGAGGACGCCATCCTGCATGCCGACTATGTCGTCGACATGGGCCCGGCCGCCGGCATCCATGGCGGCGAGATCATCGCCCAGGGCACGCCGCAGCAGGTGATGGCCAACCCGAATTCGATCACCGGCAAATATCTTTCGGGCGCGCTTGAAGTGGCCACACCTGGTATCAGGCGCGAGCCCAAGAAGGGCCGCCGGCTGAAGATCGTCGGCGCGCGAGGCAACAATCTGAAGAACGTCACTGCCGAAATCCCGCTCGGCACCTTCACCGCCGTCACCGGCGTGTCGGGCGGCGGCAAGTCGACCTTCCTGATTGAGACTTTGTTCAAGGCTGCGTCGCGGCGCATCATGGGCTCGCGCGAACATCCGGCCGACCATGACCGCATCGAGGGCCTCGAATTCCTCGACAAGGTCATCGACATCGACCAGTCGCCGATCGGACGCACACCACGCTCCAATCCGGCCACCTATACCGGCGCCTTCACGCCGATCCGCGACTGGTTCGCCGGCTTGCCCGAGGCCAAGGCGCGCGGCTACCAGCCCGGCCGTTTCTCGTTCAACGTCAAGGGCGGCCGCTGCGAGGCCTGCCAGGGCGATGGCGTCATCAAGATCGAGATGCACTTTTTGCCCGACGTCTACGTCACCTGCGATGTCTGCCATGGCAAGCGCTACAACCGCGAGACGCTCGATGTCGTGTTCAAGGGCAAGTCGATCGCCGACGTGCTCGACATGACGGTCGAGGAAGGCGTCGATTTCTTCGCCGCCGTGCCCGGCGTCCGTGACAAGCTCGACACGCTGAAGCAGGTTGGTCTCGGCTACATCCATATCGGCCAGCAGGCGACGACGTTGTCGGGCGGCGAGGCGCAGCGCATCAAGCTCGCCAAGGAACTGTCGCGCAAGGCGACCGGCAAGACGCTCTACATCTTGGACGAGCCGACAACCGGCCTGCATTTCCACGACGTCGCCAAGCTTCTGGAAGTGCTGCACGAACTGGTCGACCAGGGCAACACGGTGGTGGTCATCGAGCACAATCTCGAAGTGATCAAGACCGCCGACTGGGTGCTCGACCTCGGCCCCGAAGGTGGCGACGGCGGCGGCGAACTGGTGGCACAGGGTACGCCGGAAGCCATCGTGCGCGAAAAGCGCAGCTATACCGGCCAGTTCCTCAAGGAACTTTTGGAGCGACGCCCCGGGGGCAAGCGCGAAGCGGCGGAATAGTAGGCAGACCGGTCGAGCGCCTGGAGAGTTTTGAATGACATTCCGACAGGCGCTTGCCGGTGATCTCGACGCAATCGTCTCGCTGACGCAGGCCGCCTATGAGCACTACACGCCGCTGTTAGGCGCACCACCTATCCCGGTCACCGAGGATTACACGCCACGCATCGAGCGCGGTGAGGTCTGGCTCTTGGAGAGCGGCGCGGATCTTGCCGGGCTGATCGTCATCGAGCGGCATCCCGATCATGCGATGATCTTCAGCGTTGCGGTCTCTCCCGCTTTCCAAGGCAAGAAACGCGGCACCGCGCTGCTCGACTTCGCCGAGGAACAGGCGCGGTCGTGGGGCGTTCCGGAGGTGCGGCTCTACACCAATTCGCGTATGGAGCGGAACATCGCGATCTACACGGCCTATGGTTTCAGCGAAACGGGTCGCCGGCCCAATCCCCACCGGCCGGGATGGACGGTGGTCGACATGGCAAAACCTGTCGGCGCGGGCACAACGGCCTGATTTTTCTGAATTAGGGAGGACAATATGAGCAAATCCGGGACAATCCGCTCAGGCATGGGTGGCTGGACTTTCGAACCCTGGGATACCTCCTTCTATCCGGACAAACTGTCGAAGGCCAAGCAGCTGCACTATGCCAGCCGCCAGGTGCCGACCATCGAAGTCAACGGCACCTACTATTCCAGCTTCAAGGAACCGACCTTCGTCAAATGGGCAAGCGAAGCGCCGGACGGCTTCGTCTATTCGCTGAAAGGCAACCGCTTCGTCACCAACCGGCGCGTGCTCGGCGAGGCCGGCGAGTCCGTGACGCGCTTCCTCAGCTCCGGCGTCGCGGCGCTCGGCGAGAAGCTAGGCCCGATCCTGTGGCAGTTCGCGCCGACGAAAAAGTTCGATGCAGACGATTTCGAAGCCTTCCTGAAACTGCTGCCGGAAAAGCAGGATGGGGTGGCGCTTCGCCATGCACTCGAAGTGCGCAACGACAGTTTCATCGTGCCGGAATTCGCCGCACTCGCTCGCAAATACAAGGCGGCGATCGTCTATGCTGACCATGCCAAATACCCTGACATTGCCGACATCACCGGCGATTTCATCTATGCACGGCTGCAGACCGGCTCGGACGACAATCCCGACTGCTACACGCCGAAGGCTCTGGACGAGTGGGCGGCGCGGGTAAAAACCTGGGCGGAAGGCAAGCAGCCGGCCGATCTGCGGCGCGCCGATCCGTCCGTCGACGCGCCGGTGAAGCCGCGCGACGTGTTTGCGTACTTCATCACCGAGGGCAAGGTGCGCGCGCCGTTCGGCGCCATGGCACTGATGAAGCGGGTGAGCTGAGCGGCTGAGTGGTTCGCCCTATCGCTCCAACTCTCCATTTTGACGCAATCCGGACGGAGGTGCGTTTCAACCCAGAATTGCTCTAAATCAAGCCAAACGTAGTATCTTCCCCGCTATCGTAACCTTATCGATACCTCCTTGCTGCATGAATCCGGTCCGGCCCGGTTGCAAGAGCCAGGTCGCCGCGGGCAAGGACGAGGGCATGTCGCTCGACTACAATTCGCTTCTATTGGCTGTCGGTTTTTCCGCCGCCTGCCTCTGCATGACATTGTTCGGCATCTGGCTTACCGCGCGCTCGGAAAAATTCCTGCTGACATGGGCTGTCAGCGTGCTTCTGATCGTCGCCGACGTCTTCGCCTACCAGGCCTATATCGACGCGCCCGGACGCCTGCTCGGCCTCGCCACCTTCACCTTCCTGCTGCTCGCCTTCGCGACCATGCTGGGCGCCGCCCACCAATTCACGACCGGCGCCTCGCCGCTGCCGCGCATCGCCATCGGCGCCGGCGTTCCGCTGGCGATCGCCTTGCCGCCAATAGCGCTTGGCTATGACGGGCTGGGCTTCATGCTGGAAAATGCGTTTGCCGCGCTGCTCCTGTTTGCAACAGCCTATGAATACTGGAAGGGACGGACCGAATTCCCGGCTCCGATCATCGGCATTGCCGGGCTCTACACGGCCACCGCCATATCCTTCGTGCTGTGCTCCGGAGTGCTGGTCTGGGATGGCAGGCTGGTGCTTGGCCATGCGCCGAGCAACTGGGCCGAGGATCTCAGCCTCATCGTCGTCATCGCCTGCATGACCGGTATCGGCGCGCTGTCGCTGGCGCTCAACCAGGGGCGCCTGGCGCAGCATCACCGCCGCGAAGCGCTAACCGATCCGCTTACCGGCCTGCTCAACCGACGCGCTTTGTTCGACCTGTATGGCAAAACGGCGGTCGAGGCCTTCACCGCCGTGATCGTGTTCGATCTCGATGGCTTCAAAGCCATCAACGACGAGTTCGGCCATGCCACCGGAGACGAAGTGCTGAAACTGTTCGCCAAGGATTTGACCGCCAATCTCCAGCCGGGCGACGTCGCCGCGCGCATGGGCGGAGAGGAGTTTGCGCTGGTCCTCGATCGCATCTTGCCTGAGAAGGTGGAATTCATAGCCGAGCGCATCCGGGCCAGTTTTGCCTCGCGCCGGATCGATACCGAGACCCGCCTGCTGGCCTGCACGGTCAGCGCCGGCTACGCTTTCGGCAGCGAAGGCGGCACCAAGTTCGACAAGGTGCTCAGCGCCGCCGACAAGGCGCTCTACGGCGCCAAGCGCGGCGGCCGCAACCGGGTGCTCGCCTTCCGGCGCGCCGGGTAGGCTGTGCCGATATTCAGCCGGCCTGACCTGAATCTCAACACATACTCGGCCTGAGCGGTCAGGCTGCCAGGACGATCTCGTTGTAGGTATCGAGATCGACGTAGAAAACCTTGGTGATTTCGCCGATCAATTCATCCTGCTGGTAGCCTTGCGAGCGCAGAATGTTGATGGCGGTGATGATGTCGACGCGCTCTGTCAGCCGTCGTTTCTGGTGGTCTTCGACGAACCGTTCCATAGCCTATTCTCCTGGCAAGATTATCTGGACGCATTGACCGACAATCAGAACTGCGAGGGAAAGCTAGGGTGGCTTGCTTGCGTGGACCTTGCAGGCTGAGCCAGCGCATTCCCTCCATCTGCTACAGACTGATACGGAAGCGGCCGACTCACCGGGGCCTGAGAAAGACTAGCATGCAGTATTGCGGGTGCCAGTGTTGGGGATGAACTGAGTGGAAAATGGTTAGACCGTCAGAAACTTCCTGACATCCGCCCTGTCGAGATCTTCGGCCGGGCCGGTATGGACGATCTGGCCCCGGTCCATGATGTTGACCTCGTCGGCGAGCTCGCGGCAGAAATCGAGATATTGCTCGACCAGAAGCACTGCGATGCCGGCCTGGTCGCGCAAATAGCGGATGGCGCGGCCGATGTCCTTGATGATCGAAGGCTGGATGCCTTCGGTTGGCTCGTCCAGCACCAGCAGTTTCGGCCGCATCACCAGCGCCCGGCCGATGGCGAGCTGCTGCTGCTGGCCGCCGGAGAGATCGCCGCCACGGCGTCCCAGCATCTGCTTCAACACCGGGAACAGTTCGAAGACATGCGCAGGCACATTGCGGTCGGCGCGCTTCAAGGGCGCAAAACCGGACTCCAGGTTCTCGCGTACCGTCAGCAGGGGAAAGATCTCCCTGCCCTGCGGCACGAATGCGATGCCCGACCGGGCGCGATCATACGCCGCGCTCCGGTCGAGCGCCTTCCCCTCGAAGGCAACACTTCCGCTCGTCAGCCGGTGGTGGCCGACGATCGATCTCATCAAACTGGTCTTGCCGACGCCGTTGCGGCCGAGCACGCAGGTGATCTTGCCGGCACCCGCCTTCAGCGACACGCCGCGCAGCGCCTGGGCGGCGCCGTAGTGGAGCGTGGCGTTGGAAACTTCGAGCATGTCAGCGCCTTTTCCAGAAGCGGAGGAAAGACAGGTCAAAGCGATGGAATTGCACCCGCCACACCATGCTCATCTCCCCAGATAAACTTCGACGACCCGCTCGTCGGCCGAGACGAAATCCAGCGTCCCTTCCGACAGCACCGAGCCCTCATGCAGGCAGGTGACCTTGACGCCGAGTTCTCGCACGAAATGCATGTCGTGCTCGACGACGATGACCGAATGGTCACGCGCTATGTCTTTGAGCAAGCGCGCTGTTTCCTCGGTCTCGGCATCGGTCATGCCGGCGACCGGCTCGTCGACCAAAAGCAGCTTCGGGTCCTGCGCCAAGAGCATGCCGATCTCCAGCCACTGTTTCTGGCCGTGGCTGAGATTGGCCGCCAGATCGTGACGCTTGTCGCCGAGCCGGATGACGCCGAGGATGTCGTCGATCTGCCGCGCCTCGGCGGCCGAGCGGCGATGGAACAGCGCCGGGAAGATCGAGCGCGGCCCCTTGAGCGCCAGCATCAGATTGTCTTCGACGCTGTGGCTTTCGAAGACGGTCGGTTTCTGGAATTTGCGGCCGATACCCATCATGGCGATCTCGGCCTCATCGTGCCTCGTCAGATCGACGTGGCCGTCGAAGAACACCTCGCCCTCGTCGGGACGGGTCTTGCCGGTAACAATGTCCATCATCGTCGTCTTGCCGGCGCCGTTGGGGCCGATGATGGCTCGCATCTCGCCCTTGTCGAGCACCAGTGACAGATTGTTGATGGCGCGGAAACCGTCGAAGGAGACCGAGACGCCGTCGAGATAGAGGATGGTGTTGGACTTCGACATCGCTCTACTCCGCCGGCTGCGGTTCGGGGCCGGACGCGGACCAGGCGCCGGGCGTTGTCGCCGCGGAGCGGACGATCTTCGCCGGTGGCGGGACGTCGGAATCGGCGCCGGCTTCCTCTGCAATCGCTGCAGCCCGCATCGCCTTGGCGTTTCCGCGCCAGGAATCCCACATGCCGATGATGCCCTTGGGCAGGAACAGGGTGACGGCGACGAACAGGCCCCCCAACGCGAACAGCCAGAATTCCGGCAGCACGCCGGTGAACCAGGATTTGCCGGCATTGACGAGCAGCGCGCCGACGATCGGGCCAACGATGGTGCCGCGCCCGCCAACGGCCGCCCAGATCACAACCTCGATCGAGTTGGATGGTTCGAACTCGCCGGGATTGATGATGCCGACCTGCGGCACGTAAAGCGCGCCGGCAATGCCCGCCATGACAGCCGAGACGGTGAAGGCAAACAGTTTTACATTTTCCGCCCGCCAGCCGAGGAAGCGCGTGCGGCTTTCGGCATCGCGCACAGCCATCAAGAGCTTTCCGTATTTGGAGCCGACGATCGCCCAGGTGATGAAGACGGCGAGCGCCAGCATCACCGCGCTGGCGGCAAACAGTGCCGAGCGGGTGGCGTCGGCCTGGACGTTGAAGCCCAGAATGTCCTTGAAATCGGTCAGGCCATTGTTGCCGCCAAAACCCATATCGTTGCGGAAGAAAGCGAGCAGCAGCGCGTATGTCATCGCCTGGGTGATGATGGAGAGGTAGACGCCGGTGACGCGGCTGCGGAAGGCGAACCAGCCGAAGACGAAGGCGAGCAGGCCAGGTACGGCCAGAACCATGACGGCGGCGAACCAGAAATGATCGAAGCCATACCAGAACCACGGCAATTCCTTGTAGTTCAGGAACACCATGAAATCGGGCAGGATCGGGTTGCCGTAGACGCCGCGCGAGCCGATCTGGCGCATCAGATACATGCCCATCGCATAGCCACCGAGCGCGAAGAAGGCGCCGTGACCGAGCGAGAGGATGCCGCAATAGCCCCAGACGAGATCGAGCGCCAAGGCAAGCAATGCGTAGCAGAGATATTTGCCGGTCAGCGCCACGATATAGGGCGGGATATAGAACGCGCTGGTCGGCGACACCGCGAGGTTGAGCAGCGGCACGATGATGGCGGCGGCCAGTAGGATGAAGATGGTGATGGCGATGCGGCGGTCCGCGCCGGCAGCGAAGAAGCGTCCTGTGATCATGCTTCCACCGCCCTGCCCTTGAGCGCGAACAGGCCGCGCGGGCGCTTCTGGATGAACAGGATGATCAGGACGAGAACAACGATCTTGCCGAGCACGGCGCCGGCATAGGGCTCCAAAACCTTGTTGACGATGCCGAGAGAGAAGGCGCCGACCAGCGTGCCCCACAGATTGCCGACGCCGCCGAAGACGACGACCATGAAACTGTCGATGATGTAGCCGCGGCCGAGGTTGGGCGAGACATTGTCGATCTGGCTGAGCGCGACACCGGCGATGCCGGCAATGCCGGAGCCCAGCGCAAAGGTCAGCGCGTCGACCCAGGGCGTGCGAATGCCCATGGAGGCGGCCATACGACGGTTGGCGGTGACGGCGCGCATCTGCAGACCCCAGGGCGTGCGCTTCATGACATAGAGCAGCACGCCGAAGACGGTGAGCGCGAAGACCAGAATCCACAGCCTGTTCCAGGTGATGGCGAGCTGGCCGACATCGAAGGAGCCCGACATCCAGGAGGGATTGCCGACCTCCTGGTTGGTCGGCCCGAAGATCGAGCGCACTGCCTGCTGCAGGACCAGCGAGACGCCCCAGGTCGCGAGCAGCGTTTCCAGCGGCCGGCCGTAGAGGAAGCGGATGACGCCGCGCTCGATGATCAGGCCGATAGAGGCGGCAACCAGGAAGGCGAGCGGCAACGCAATGACCAGCGACCAGTCGAACAGGCCAGGGAATGAGGTTCGGATCACCTGCTGCACTACGAAGGTGGTGTAGGCGCCGAGCATGACCATCTCGCCATGCGCCATGTTGATTACGCCCATGACGCCGAAGGTGATGGCAAGGCCGATGGCCGCCAGCAGCAGCACCGAGCCGAGCGATATGCCGTACCAGATGTTCTGACCGGCATCCCACAGCGCCAGGCTCGAATTGATGCTGGCGATCGCAGCGCCCGCCGCGTCCTTGACCGCGCCTTGCGCGTTGGCCTCGACCGACGTGAGCAGCGACAGCGCGTCGCGGTCGCCGCGCGCGCCGATGAGCGCAATGGCTGCAAGCTTGTCGGCCTCGGGCTTGTCGGAGACCAGAACCGACGCAGCGCGCGCCTGCTCGAACAGCGCCTTGACCTTGGCGTCGGTTTCGGCGGCGATGGCCGCGTCGAGCGGCTCGATGTTGGCGGCATCGGGCGTCTTGAACATTGTGTCGGCGGCGGCGATGCGGACAGCCGGATCTTTCGCACGCAACGTCAGCGTGCCCAGCGCATCGCGGATGACGCGGCGCAGCGTGTTGTTGACCTTGATCTTGGTGATATCGGCCTTGGCGGCCTCGCCGGCGCTCTCGCCACTCAGCGGGTCGAGCAGCGAGACACTGTCGCCGGCCTCATTGCCGACGAAGACGGCTGAATCAGTTTTGCGGATGTAAAGATTGCCCTCGGCGAGCGCTGCAAGCGGACGTTCGACCAGCGGATCGCCGGTGGCGGCGAGCTCACGCACCACGGCTTCGGTGGCCGCAAATCCCGTGCCGGTGGCGAATTTGGCGATGATGGCGCGCAGATCGGATTCGGCTGCGTTCGAGGGCAAAAGACTTGCCATCAGGAACACCAGCATGAGGCCGAGAGCGCGCAACAGGATCATCCGTTCAGGTACTTTTCCGGGAGGTGGAATTTGGCGCCCGGGCGGGCTGAAGCGCCCGGACGCCTTGCGGTCTCTGGCCGTGGAACCGGCCAGTCCCGGGAGGGATATCAGTTCGTGCCCTTGCCGCCACACCTGCCGGTGGCAACGTTGAAGTTGCCGCAGGACAGAGGCGCACGCCAATCCGAGATCAGGTCCTTGGAGTCAGGCAGATAGTCGGACCACTCGTCGCCCATGACGAGACCGGGCGTCTGCGACACGGTCTCGAACTGGCCGTCGGCCTGGATCTCGCCGATCAGCACCGGCTTGGTGATGTGGTGGTTCGGCATCATCGTCGAATAGCCGCCGGTCAGGTTCGGCACGGACACGCCGACCATGGCGTCGATGACCTTGTCCGGATCGGTGGTGCCGGCCTTCTCGACCGCCTTCACCCACATGTTGAAGCCGATATAGTGGGCTTCCATCGGGTCATTGGTGGTGCGCTTGTCGTTCTTGATGAACTTGTGCCAGTCAGCGATGAACTTCTTGTTTTCCGGCGTGTCGACGCTCTCGAAATAGTTCCAGGCGGCGAGATGGCCGACCAGCGGCCCGGTGTCGAGACCGGCCAGTTCTTCCTCGCCGACCGAAAAGGCCATGACCGGGATGTCCTCGGCCTTGATGCCCTGGTTGCCGAGCTCCTTGTAGAAGGGAACGTTGGCGTCGCCATTGACGGTCGAGACGACGGCGGTCTTCTTGCCGGCCGAACCGAACTTCTTGATCGCCGAGACTTCGGTCTGCCAGTCGGAGAAGCCGAACGGCGTGTAGTTGACCATGATGTCTTCGGCGGCGACGCCCTTGGCCTTCAGATAGGCCTCGAGGATCTTGTTGGTGGTGCGAGGATAGACATAGTCGGTGCCTTCCAGCACCCAGCGCTTCACCGAGCCGCCATCCTCACTCATGAGGTAGTCGACGGCGGGGATCGCCTGCTGGTTTGGTGCGGCGCCGGTGTAGAACACGTTGCGCTCGCTTTCCTCGCCCTCATACTGGACGGGATAGAACAGGATGTTGTCGAGTTCGGAAAACACCGGCAGCACCGATTTGCGCGACACCGAGGTCCAGCAGCCGAACACGGCGGCGACCTTGTCCTTGGAGATCAGCTCGCGCGCCTTTTCGGCGAATAGCGGCCAGTTGGACGCCGGATCGACGACGACCGCTTCCAGCTTCTTGCCGAGCAGGCCGCCCTTGGCGTTCTGCTCTTCGATGAGCATCAGCATGGCGTCTTTCAGCGTCGTCTCCGAAATCGCCATGGTCCCCGACAGCGAATGCAGAATGCCGACCTTGATCGTGTCTTCGGCGGCCTTGGCCGGAGACGACATCGACAGGCCGGCAGCGACCACGCCGGCCGAAAACATTTTTGTTATTGTAGCGAAATTACCCCTCATACCGAACACTCCCAAGCTGGTTGATTGCAGCGCAACCATGCAATGCAACAGCCGTGCCAAACGCAAATGCGGCTCTCAGAAATGGGGAATAATCTAACGTTATCAGCCGATTATTATATTAGCCTAAAGAAAACAAAGGCAGCCGTTAAAAATTGATTGAGGGAAATTTGCGCAGCGCACAAGGCTTTTGCCTAATTTTCGCCCAATTATGACAAGTGCCTAGATTTTGAACTCAGCCAGCGGCATGCGGACGAACAATATTGCGGCACGGCGCAAAAATGGGGCAAGCTCACTCCGCAAACGAGTGACCCGATGACATCCCGCATCTCATGCATTTCCGGCATCCTGCTGCTGATGGCAACGAGCGACGCCGCGCGCGCCGATTTCAGCGATGGCAAGCTGCCGGACGGCACCTATCACTGCGAAGTCTATCTGCTCGGCGCCTTCCTCAACCTCGGTGACATCACTATCAAGGGCAATGTCTATACCGGCCCGGTGACGTTCGGCACCGCGCTGCAAGGTTATAACTATCAGATGAACGCCAATGGCGAGATCACCTGGCTGGGACCGCTGGGCGGCTACACTACCGGCGGCAACTCCGTCTCGATGACGCAGGCGACGCTGGACGGCGAGACCACCCCGTCCTTCGACATCATCCTGAAGCAGCCCGACGGTGCCTTCACCGCCTCGACCTGCACCAAGGGCTGAGCCGAGCAAACCACTCTCGCCATCGCTTGCGCCAAAACCTTCCTCTCATGTCATGCGGATGTTGCCGAAGCAGACTAGGGCAGCGGTATGCCGTAACATCCACCCTGAGAGGCAGACACCATGGCCAACGCACCGTCTTCATCCTCCCCCGTCATCCGCGACGTCATTGCCGAGCGCGTCTCGCGCCGGTCTCTTTTGAAAGGCAGCCTTGCCTCCGGCGCTTTGATTGCCGGCGGCAGCTTTGTCGGCTCCTTGTTTGCCGGCGAAACGCATGCCGCGGCAGCGCAGTCGACGCTCGGCTTTCCCGAGCTGAAGCGGGTCTACGACAAAACCCATGCCGCCGCTGAGGGCTATGAGACGACCATCGTCGCGCGCTGGGGCGACCCGCTTGCCGCAGGCCTCGCCGAGTTCGACGGCAACAAAGTCGCCGCCGACGAGCAGGAGAAACGCTTCGGTTACAATTGCGACTACATCGCCTTCATGCCGCTGCCCAAGGGCACGATGAACTCCGACCACGGTCTGCTCTGCGTCAACAACGAATACATCTCGCCCAATGTGATGTTTTCCGGGATGACCGAGGACGACGCCGGCAAGACGATGACCAAGGAACAGGTCGATCTCGGCATGGCCGCGATGGGCCATTCGATCGTCGAAGTGCAACTGAAGGACGGCAAGTGGGAAACTGTGGCTGACAGCCCGCTCAACCGCCGCATCACCGCCAACACCGAAATGACCGTTTCCGGGCCGGCCGCCGGCCATGCCTTGATGATGACTTCAGCCGACGCCACCGGCACCAAGGTGCTCGGCACCAGCTACAACTGCAGCGGCGGCTTCACCCCCTGGGGCACGGTGCTGACCTGCGAGGAAGGCGTGTCGGACATTTTCGGCGGCGACCCGAAGAAGGCGCCGACCGCCGAGCTTCTCGATCGTTACGGCTTCGACGGCTCCGACATCTATGGCCGCGGCCGCTTCCACGACCGCTTCAACCTCGACAAGGAGCCGAACGAGGCCAACCGCTTCGACTGGGTGGTCGAGATCGACCCTTACGACCCGCAGTCCAAGCCGGTAAAGCGCACTGCACTCGGACGCATGTCGCATGAGGCGTCGACCGTGGTCCTCAACAAGGACGGCCGCGTCGTCGTCTATATGGGTGACGACGACTATTTCGAATACATGTACCGCTTCGTCTCGGCCAAGCCCTATGACAAGGCCAACCCGGCCTCAGGCGCCGATCTGCTCGACGAGGGCGTGCTGTCGGTCGCCCGCTTCGATGCCGACGGCTCGATGACATGGCTGCCGCTGGTGCATGGCCAGGGGAAGCTCACTGCCGAGAACGGTTTTGCCGACCAGGCCGAAGTGCTGTTGAAGACGCGTTTTGCGGCCGACGCGCTGGGCGCCACGCCGATGGACCGGCCCGAGGACATCGAGACCAATCCGGTGACCGGCCGCGTCTATGCGGTGATGACCAAGAACAAGAAGCGCGACCAGTCCAAGGTCAATCCGGCCAACACGCGGCCGGAAAACCTCTGGGGCCATATTGTCGAACTGATCCCGCCCGGCGGCCGCGGCGCGGATGCCGACCACACGGCGGAAAAGTATGCCTGGGACCTGTTCGTGCTCTGTGGCAATCCCAGGGATGCCAAGGTCGGGGCGACCTTCCATCCCGATACGTCGGACAATGGCTGGTTCGTCTGCCCCGACAACATCACGTTCGATCCGGCCGGGCGGCTGTGGGTGGCGACCGACGGCGCCAATGATTTCGACCTGCCGGACGGCGTCTATGGCGTCGACACCGAGGGTGCCGCGCGCGGCCTGCCGAAACTGCTGTTCACTTGCCCGCATGGCGCGGAAGCAACCGGCCCGTGCTTCACGCCGGACGGCACCACGCTGTTCCTGTCGGTACAGCACCCTGCGGAAGACGCCGAGACGCTCGACAAGGTGCAGACGCTGTGGCCCGATTTCAAAGACGGCCAGTTGCCGCGGCCGTCCGTCGTCGCCATCCGCCGCAAGGACGGGCAGCCGGTCGGCGCCTAGTCAATCTCGGGAGATAAAGGCGCGGAACGCGCCGATGCGCGTTCCGCGTAGCGGTCCGGGAGGACGGCTCAGATCGTCTTGGCCGACATTTGCGACGCTATATATTCGGCCTGGCGGATCGCCAGCGACACGATCGTCAGTGTCGGGTTTTCGGCCGCACCGGTGGTGAACTGGCTGCCGTCCGACACGAACAGGTTCATGATGTCGTGCGCCTGGCCGTGCTGGTTGACGACGCCGTCTTCCGCCTTCTCGCTCATCCGGTTGGTGCCAAGATTGTGGGTCGAGGGATAGGGCGGCGTCGGGAACGAGCGCGTCGCGCCAACCGCATCGTAAAGCGCTGTGGCCTGCTTGTAGGCGTGGTTGCGCATCGCCGTGTCGTTGGGATGGTCGTCGAAATGCACGTCCGCGATCGGCATGCCGTGCGCATCCTTCTCGTCCTTGTGCAGCGTGATGCGGTTTTCCTCGCGCGGCATGTCTTCGCCGACGATCCACAGGCCGGCCATGTGATCATAATGGTCGAGCGCGGTGGTGAAGGAACGACCCCAGCCGCCGGGATTGATGAAGGCAGCCATGAAGGGCAGACCGAGCGACAGCGTCTCGAATTCGTAGCCGCCGACGAAACCGCGCGAGGGATCGTGGCGCGCCTCGTCGCGGATGATGCCGGCCATGGTGGTGCCGCGATACATGTGCACCGGCCTGTCGAAGATGGCGTAGACCGAGCCGGTGGTGTGGCGCATGTAGTTCTTGCCGACCTGTCCCGACGAATTGGCAAGCCCGTGGGGGAATTTCGCTGACTCGGAGTTCAGCAGCAGGCGCGGGCTTTCGATCGAATTGCCGGCGACGGCGACGATGCGGGCCTTCTGCTCCTGCAGCTTGCCGTCCTTGTCGGCATAGACGACGCCGGTCACCTTGCCTGAAGCGTCGTGGTTGATCTTGATCGCCATGGCATTCGGCCTGACTTCGAGATGACCTGTCGCCTCACCCTTGGGGATCTCGGTGTAGAGCGTCGACCATTTGGCGCCCCATTTGCAGCCCTGGAAGCAGAAACCGGTCTGCTGGCAGGAGTTGCGGTCGTCGCGCTCGACCGAGTTGATGGCCATGTTGCCGGTATGACATTCCTTGTAGCCGAGCTTGTCGGCGCCGGCCTTCAGCACCTTGAAATTGTTGTTGCCGGGCAGTCGCGGCCAGTTATTGGTGCCGGTGACACCCAT
Source organism: Mesorhizobium sp. CNPSo 4684 (assembly GCF_057784315.1). Classification (NCBI taxonomy): domain Bacteria; kingdom Pseudomonadati; phylum Pseudomonadota; class Alphaproteobacteria; order Hyphomicrobiales; family Phyllobacteriaceae; genus Mesorhizobium; species Mesorhizobium sp. CNPSo 4684. The sequence goes on from NZ_JBWLUX010000005.1 coordinate 86,121, forward strand.
CTTGGCTTCGGCCTTGGCGTAGTAGGGCTCCATCTCGGCCAGCGTGACCGGCCAATCCAGCAGGTTGGCGCCTTCCACCTTTCCATAGGTCGAGAGCGTCTTGAACTCATGCTCCTGGAAGCGCAGCGAGGCGCCGGCCCAGTGCGTGGTCGAGCCGCCGACCGATTTGACGATCCAGGCCGGCAAATTGGGGAAATCCTTCGACACCCGCCAGTCGCCGGACGTCGTGCGCTTGTCTGTCCAGGCAAGCTGGCTGAAGGAGCCCCACTCGTCGTTGATGAAGTCCTCATATTCGTGGCGGGCGCCGGCCTCGAGGATGACGACATCGACGCCCTTCTGGGCGAGTTCGTTGCCGAGCGTGCCACCGCCGGCGCCGGAGCCGATGATGACGACGACATTGTCGTTCTTGAGATCAAATGAAGCTGCCATGGTTTCCTCCCATGAATTCCTGTTTGCGAGGGTTCAAAACGACGGGGCCTCTAGAGCCACTCGATGTCGTCGAAACCGCGCGCGATGTAGCCACCCTTGGAGTAGGACTCGCCCTCGTAGCCGAAGATCGGCCATACCTCTTGCTGGTTGTAGAGGCTGACGACGAGGCCGCCGCGAATCGACTGGAAGAACGGCGTCGCCTCGATCTGCTGCAGCACGGCGACGCGCTGCTCCTCCCAGCCGAGGCCGCGATAGCCGCCCTCGCCCGACTTCTTGTCGAGGTCGGCAATGCCGTCTTCGATCATCGTCTTGTAGGCGGCGTCCTTGCCGGCCTGCTCGTCATGGCCCTTCACGGCGATGGCGTAGTATTTGTCGGGCACCTGATCGTGCGGATAGATGTCGCGCGCCATCTGGATCAGCGTCGCCATGGTTTCGGGCTTGAGCGCCGATGTCTCGAGCCCCCAGGCATTTTCGGGGCTGATGACGGCGCTGCCGGAGATGACGAGCAGCGCGCCGATGCCACCGCGCTTGAGAAGTTCACGACGTGAGAGCCCAGGCTTTCCGTCATAGATCGTGACCATTTGTTCCTCCCTGCTTGCTATTTGCGCCCTTGAAGAGCGCCGTTGCTGGCGTCGCGCGGCTGAACGCGGCGGAATAATGCCCTACTGGAAGCGCCCTCCACGCTGCAGAACCTCGATCTTGTAGCCGTCGGGGTCCTCGATGAAGAAAAAGCGGGCGATGAGCGACCCATCGCGGTTGAACTCGACGATCTTCTTGGGGTTGAGGCCGAGCGCGCCGATGCGGTCGTGCTCGCTGTCGAGATCGGCGACCGAGACCGCCAGGTGACCGTAACCGTCACCAAGCCCATAAGGCTCGGTTCGGCCCTTGTTCACGGTGAGTTCGAGCTCGAACCCGGTTTCGGCGCTGGCGAGGTAAATCAGCGTGAATGTCTCGAAATCCAGCCTGTCGGCGATATCGAGCCCGAAAGCGTTTCTGTAGAAATCGACGGATCGGGCCTCCTCGAGGACCCGGATCATGGAATGGATCGCTTTCGCCAAATCAGTCTCCGTCGCTGCGTGTTGGAGGCGATTATGGGCGGCATGCGCGAAAGGTGGTGGCAGCCGGTTACCACGGCTAATTTTGCAATCACTGCTATGCCTGGGGCCTAAAGACGAAAGTCCGATTGCCGTTTGCGGCTTTCGGGCCGAAAATGGCTCGCACAAATATATGCTTGAAGGCGCGACTCACTGCGCCCAAAACCAACAATATCGGGAGGAAGGAATGTGCAGGGTTTTTGCCGGGCAGGATCCGGAAGGCTACCGACAGATCAACAGGTCGATACGCATCGACGGACACTCGACCAGCATCCAGCTTGAGGCGACATTCTGGGCATTGCTGGACGAGATTGCCGACAGCCAGGGCCTGACGACGCCGAAATTCATCTCGAAACTCTATGACGAGGCGATCGAGATCAACGGCGCCATTCCCAACTTCGCCTCGATGCTGCGCACCACCTGCGCGCTCTATCTGCGCGGTCACCGGCCTGACATGGATGAGCTGACGCCGAAGCGCCAAGCCGCCTGAAGCTGGAGCGGTTCATCGTTTCGCGGAAACGCCGAACCGCTCTATCTCTTTGTTTTGACGTTTTGACGCAATTCCCTAGGGAAAGCGCAACGCGCTTTTCCCGGGAAAACCGTTTCACCCTTTTCCTCGATTGCCTATCCCTCGGCCGCAACCTCGAGCCCGAGCCGCGCCATGTCGGTGAACAGAGCCTGACGTTCGGAATAGGCGGTTAGCTCGTCGGTCACGATATTGTCGACGACGGTCAGCAGCGACAGCGCGCGGGCGCCGAAATGCGCCGCGAGGCGGTAGAGCGCGCTGGTTTCCATGTCGACGGCAAGCGCGCCAAGCGTCTGTGCTTCAGCGAATCGAGCGCGCCCTTCCGGGTGATAGAATACATCGCTGCAGATGGTCAGCCCTGCCTGATAGTCGATGCCGAGTTGATCGGCGCAGGCCAAGGCGTGGGCGTACAGGCCGGGATCAGGCCCGGCGGCGGCATCGTAGAGGCCGAAGACCTGGCCGCTTCGCTCGCTTTCGGCGCGCACCGATTGCGAGATCACCACGGAACGCAGCGGGACGTTGGGGGTCAGACCACCGCAGGTACCGGTGCGGATCAGCGTTTTGACGCCGTGGAAATCCAGCAGCTCATGCACATAGACCAGGAAGGACGGGACACCGATCCCAGTGGCCTGGATGCTGACGGGACGACCGCGATAGAGGCCGGTAAAGCCCAGCGCGCCCCGGCGACGGTTGACGCAGCGCGGCGCCTCCAGAAACGTCTTCGCCATCCACTCGGCGCGCTGCGGATCGCCCGGCAACAGCACCGTTGCGGCATAGTCACCCTTGGCTGCCTCGTTGTGCGGCGTCACGACATGCTCCCCAAAACCCGCCGCCCCTTTCGCCTGCAATCATGCCAGCGTCACGTCATTGCGCAAGCGGTGAATTAGGGAGATCTAAAGCGCGTCGCTTGCGACGCACTTTAGGCTTTTGTTTTATGCATGTCGTTTTCTCAAAACCGGGGCCACTTTTGAGCGACATGCATCAGGATTCAAGCACGTCCTTGACGACAGTGGCCAGTTGTTTGAGCGAGAACGGCTTCGGCAGGAAACCGAATTGCGCGTCGGGCGGCAGGTTCCGGGCGAAGGCATCTTCGGCATAGCCGGACACGAAGACAAACTTGATGTCGGGCTGGCGCTTGCGCAATTCGCCAAGCAGCGTCGGTCCGTCCATCTCCGGCATCACCACGTCGGACACGACGATATCGACCTTGCCGCCGAGCGCTTCGAAGACTTCCAGCGCCTCGACGCCCGAGGACGCTTCATGGACGGTGTAGCCGCGCGAGGTCAGCGCCCGCGAACCGCCCATGCGCACGGCGTCCTCATCCTCGACCAGCAACACCGTGGCCGAGCCCGACAGGTCCTTGCCGGGATCGGCGGCTTTCACCGGGGCTGCCGGCGCTTCGCCGACTTCACCCGGCTTCTTCGCCTCCGCTATATGGCGCGGCAGGAAGATGCGGAAGATCGAGCCCTTGCCGACTTCGGAATCGCAGAAGATGAAGCCGCCGGTCTGCTTGATGATGCCGTAGACCATCGACAGGCCAAGACCGGTGCCCTTGCCAACTTCCTTGGTGGTGAAGAACGGCTCGAAGATCTTCTTCAGCACGTCCGGCGCAATGCCGGAGCCGCTATCCTCGACCTCGACGACGACATAGTCGGCCGGGGTGAGTTCGCGGTAGGAAAAGCTCTTGCATTCTTCGGCGGTAACATTTCGGGTGCGCACGGTGAGATCGCCGCCGGCCGGCATGGCGTCGCGCGCATTGACCGCGAGATTGACCACCACCTGCTCGAACTGGCCGATGTCGACCTTGACCGGCCACAGGTCGCGGCCGTGGTCGACCTTCAGCTTGATGTCGTTGCCGACCAGGCGGGCAAGCAGCATCCTGAGATCGGCAAGCACGTCGGTCAGGTTCAGCACTTCCGGCCGCAGCGTCTGCTTGCGCGAGAAGGCGAGCAGTTGCCGCACCAGCGAGGCCGCCCGATTGGCGTTCTGCTTGATGTTCATGATGTCGGGGAAGGACGGGTCCGACGGCCGGTGATTGGTCAGCAGAAGGTCCGACGCCATGATGATGGCAGTCAGCACATTGTTGAAGTCGTGGGCGATGCCGCCGGCGAGCTGTCCCACAGCCTGCATTTTCTGGCTCTGCGCCATCTGGCCCTCGAGCGCCTTCTGCTCGGTGGTGTCGACGGCATAGACGATGGCCGATTCCTCAGCCCCCTCGCCGCCGGTGCCATCGGCGACCGCGTTGACGTAGAAGCGGATGTGGCGCTCCTCATTGCCGGGCAGCAGTGTATCGATGGGCTCGATGTCGGCCTGCCTGAGCCGCGCCTTTTCGAAGGCGGCTGCAAAGGCCGGGCGGTCGCGCTCGTGGATGACCGTATCCAGCCGCACGCGGCGGTCGACGGCATCGCGATCGACGACGGAGGAAAACAGCGACAGGAACGGCGCGTTGGTGCGCAGGATGCGGCCGCTGGCGTCGACGCCGGCAATCGCCATTGGCGTGGAGTTGAAGAAGCGGGTGAAGCGCACTTCCGATGCGCGAAGGTCGGCGGACGCGTCCTCACCCTGGGTGCGGTTGAGCACGATGGTGCGGGTCGGGCCGTTGGTCCCCTCGCGGCTGGCCGAAACGCGGTGCATGAAGCGCACCGGCAGCGCCTCGCCGGTCGTCGTCGTCAGATCGAGATCGATGACCGCGTTGCGGGTAGTGCCGGGATCGGCCTTGACCGAGCGCACCAGCGCCATGCCGTCGCCGGCGACGATTTCCGGCAGCGTGACCGCGCCGGGCGTGAAGCTCGCGAGGTCAATGCCCAGCCATTCGGCGAGCGTGGCGTTGATGTAGGTGACGCGGCCCTCCTGGTCGGCCGAGAAGAAGCCGGCCGGCGCGTGGTCGAGATGGTCGATGGCCTTCTGCAGGTCGAGGAAGAAACGCTCCTGCTCTGCCCGTTCCTGCGAGATATCGGCGAGCTGCCAGGCGAGCATGGGCAAACGCTGGCCGGGAACGCTGAAGGTGCGGGCCCGCGCGCGGTACCAGCGCGCGCCTGGTTCCGCGCCCGGCCGGATCGACTGCGCCAGCCGGAATTCGCCGTCGCCGGCCTGGCCGTCGCGCAGGCCCGAGGCCAACCGGTATATGGTCACCGAGGCTTCGGGAACATCGGAAAGCAGGCCTTCGACCGTCTTCAGGTCGGCTGCCGACGCGGCACCGGTCATCTCGGCATAGGCGCGATTGGCGTAGACGACGCGGCCCTTGGTGTCGGTGACGATCAGGCCTTGCGACATCGAATCGACGAAGGCCTTCGACAGTTCATCCCCGGTCGAACGCGGCGCGATCTGCACGAAGCCGATGGCCGTTGCAAACAGGAAGCCGACGCCGATCATGGCAAGCACGCCCAGCATGCCGAGCAGGAAGGGATCGCCGAGACGTTCGCGGAAAATGCCGAAAACGATCGCGGCACCGGTCAAGACGATGATGAAGACGATGAGCCGGGTAACCGCGCCTGGCCGCGTGTTCTGGTCGACGATCGGTACCGGATAGAAATCGCCGCGCGTTTCCCTGGCCATATGCCCCCTGCTCGTGAGTTTGTCCGACATCGCCCCCGGCCGGTTGAATCACATTCTCCTAATCCGGAAAAGGCCTTGGCGGCAAATGTCTGATAAAAATGACGCGCCGGTGTTTCAAGCTGTTCATGAGGCGTGAAGGCAACTTGCGGTGCCCGGTCGCAACGGTCTAGTGTCGCTTCCACTTCAAAACCGATTTGGGGGCACCGATGCAGTGGCTGGATAGCGTGGCGGGTCCTGGATATGCCGCAGCGCTGCTGTGGACGTTTGCCGCTCTTGTCCTGCTGGTCATCGTGCTTGTGATCATCAGGCTGGTCCGCAACCTGACTTTCGGCACCTTCGTTGCCGGCGGCAGGAACCGCAAGACGCGGCTGGCGGTCATGGACGCCACCGCGGTCGACAGCCACCGCCGGCTGGTGCTCATCCGGCGCGACGATATCGAACACCTGATTTTGATCGGCGGCCCGACCGACGTCGTCGTCGAGCGCGATATCAGGCTGGCGGCGCCACGCCGTCCGGCTTTGACCGGCGATGGCGGCGGTGGTGGCCTGCAGCAGCAGGCGCCGCGTCCGCGCGCAGCACAACCCGCCCCCGCCGCACCTGCAAGGCAGGTGCCACCGCCGCAGCCGGCAAGGGCGGCCCCTGCCGCCGTTCCGCCACGCCAAGCAGCACCGGCGCCAAAACCAACCCAAATCTACCAGGCGAGCAATGTGACACCGCTGCCGGCCTATGGCGCCGCCGCCAACACCGCCCGGCAGGCCCCGCCGCCACCGAAGCGCGAGTCCATCGACGACACGCTGATGCGGGAACTTGAGGTCTCGCTCGATGATTCGCACGCCAGCAAGCCGGCGGCGAAAGCGCCGGCTTCGCTCGATGACGAGATGACCAAGCTGCTCGGCGAACTCGCCAGTCAGAAGCGATAAATCCTACCGGAAACCGGCCGGTCCTGACCGGAGTGTGGATCTATACCATTCTTGCGTATGATCTCTTCGAACCGAGGCTTAGCGCGGCAAAAACCCGGAAGCTCCACGCAAAAACAGAAATGGCCGGGAAACCCGGCCATTTCTAATGAAAAGTTCTGCCTGATGGCTGCGGCTCAATCGTCGCGATAGACTTTCTCGCGGCGCTCGTGGCGCTCCTGCGCTTCGATCGACAGGGTCGCGATCGGGCGTGCGTCGAGACGCTTCAGCGCGATCGGTTCGCCGGTTTCCTCGCAATAGCCGTAAGTGCCTTCATCGATGCGCTGCAGCGCCGAATCGATCTTTGAAATGAGCTTGCGCTGGCGGTCGCGGGCGCGAAGTTCGATGGCGCGGTCGGTTTCAGAAGAAGCCCGATCGGCGAGATCGGGGTGGTTGGCGTTTTCCTGCTGCAGGATTTCGAGAGTTTCGCGCGCTTCGCGCAGTATGTCGTTCTTCCAGGTGACGAGCTTCAGGCGGAAGTATGATTTCTGCCGTTCGTTCATGAACGGCTCGTCTTCGGAGGGTACGTAATCGGCGGTAGAGATATCGTTCATTCGACTCACCCAACAACCCCAAATTTCGCGCCTATATATTCGCGCAGAGGAGGCTGCACAAGCGTAATCGGCGCGCGTTTCACGCAATTGTTAATGCCGCAAGGGGCGAGCCACGGCAAAGCCTTCCACAGCAAGGCGCGGGCGAATTCGCACATGATTCGTTGCGCTTGGGTGCCGCCGCCATTGTGCGGCAGGCCTTTCTCGTGGCTAATCCAATTGTCATCTGAGAGGCAGCACACCATGGGGGCCCGGTGAGCAGACTGTATCTGTTGCGGCATGCCAAGGCTGGCTGGGCGCTGCCCGGCGTGCGCGACTTCGACCGCCCGCTCGACGCATCGGGCATTGCCGATGCCGAAATGATGGGGACGGTGATGCGTGCCCGCAACTACATTCCCGATATCACGCTCTGCTCCAACGCCAAGCGGGCGCGCCAGACGCTGGAGGGCATAGCCGGCCACACCGACACCGGCCGGGTGCTGTTCCTCGACACGCTCTACAGCGAGGATGCCGCCGGCTATCTCGCCATCATCCGCGGCAATGGCGGGCCGGGCTCGCTGCTGGTCATCGGCCACAATCCAATGACGGAAGACCTTGCCATGGCGGTTTCGGGCGACGGCGACGAAGCGGCGCGGGCCATCATGAACCATGGCTTCCCGACCTCCGGCCTGGCGGTCGTGCGCTTCGAGGGCACCCTCACCGAGGCCGCGCAAGGCGCGGGCTATCTCGAAGCCTTCCTGACTCCCGCCGATCTCTGAGCGGAGCCGGCCCGGTCCGGACGCCATTTCAAACTGCGGATGCAAAGCCTATATCGGGGCGGACCGAGGCCCGAGAGAACAGATTTTGGCATCATCGCTTACCACTTTCACAGACGAAGCGAGAATTGCCCTGGATACGCTGTCGGGGCGGGCCAGCGGGCTGTTTTCGCCATCGCTGCGGCTCGGCGTCACCGGCCTCTCCCGTGCCGGCAAAACGGTGTTCATCTCGGCTCTTGTCCACAATCTGATCCATGGTGGACGCCTGCCGCTGTTCGAGGCGCAGAAGTCTGGACGCATCGCGCGCGCCTTCCTCGAGGAACAGCCGGATGACGCCGTACCGCGCTTCCAGTACGAGGACCATATCGCCGCCCTCGTCAACGATCGCGCCTGGCCGGACTCGACGCGCGCCATTTCCGAACTCAGGCTCACCATCGAATATGAATCAGCCTCCGGCTGGAACCGCATGTTTTCCAGCGGGCGGTTGTCGGTCGACATTGTCGACTACCCCGGCGAATGGCTGCTCGACCTGCCGCTGCTCGGCAAATCCTTCGCCGATTTCTCGCGCGAAGCCTTCGAAATGGCGATGCTGCCGGCGCGTCACGACCTGTCGCAGGACTGGCGGGCCCTGTCGGCGACGATCGACCCCAATGCCGACGCTGACGAAATGACGGCGCGCCGGCTGGCCGAAGGCTTTGCCGCTTATCTCAAGGCCTGCAAGCTCGACGAGCGGGCGCTCTCGACCTTGCCGCCCGGCCGTTTCCTCATGCCTGGCGACCTCGAGGGTTCGCCGGCGCTGACCTTCGCGCCCTTGCTGCTCCAAGGCGAGCGGCGGCCACGCTCCGGTTCGCTGCAGGCAATGATGGAGCGCCGCTACGAGGCCTACAAGACGCATGTGGTGAAGCCATTCTTCCGCGAACACATCACCCGCCTCGACCGCCAGATCGTTCTGATCGACGCCATGCAGGCGCTGAACGCCGGCCCCGGCGCGATGGCCGACCTCGAACGCGCGGTGACCGAGATCCTCTCCTGTTTCCGCCCCGGCCGCGGCAATTTCCTCACCGATTTGTTTTCGCGCCGCATCGACCGCATCCTGGTCGCTGCGACCAAGGCCGACCATCTGCATCACGAAAGCCATGACCGGCTGCAGGCGATCGTGCGGCGGCTTGCCGACCGGGCCGTGGCGCGGGCGAATTTTACCGGTGCCGATGTCGACGTGGTCGCCATGGCGGCGGTGCGCGCGACACGCGAAGGCATGGTCAAGCAAGGTCGTGAAACGCTGCCGGTGATCATCGGTACGCCGCTGAAGGGCGAGAGGATCAACGGCGAAACCTTTGACGGCAAAGCCGAAACCGCCATATTTCCCGGTGACTTGCCGGAGAAAATTGAAGCGGTTTTCGATGTTTCGGAAGCCGACCACCGGCAGAGCAGCGACGACCCGGCGATCCGTTTCGTGCGCTTTCGCCCGCCAAAGCTTGAACGCACCGCCGAAGGCGTCACGCTGTCGTTGCCGCATATCAGGCTCGACCGCGCCTTGCAGTTCCTGATCGGAGACCATCTGGCATGACCGCGCCCCGCAGACCGGCAGCTTTCCGTATCGAGCCGGAGACCGAATCGAAGCAGGCCCGCAGCCATGCCGAGCCGCTGCCGACGCGCAAGCCGCGCGCCGTCGTCGTGCCGGCCGAAGTCGACGTCTTCGACGAGCCTGACATCGTCGCCGCCGAACCGCCGCCCGCGACCGCGCCGCGCAAGCGCTCGCTGTTCGCCAGCCTGTTTTTCGGCGCGGTCGGGGTCCTGGTTTCGCTGGCCGTCGGCCTGTGGACCGACCAGCTTATTCGCGATCTGTTCGAGCGCGCGGAGTGGCTGGGCTGGCTGGCGGCTTCCATGGCCGCAATCGCCATGCTGGCGCTCGTGGTGGTGCTGGTGCGCGAATTCCTGGCCATCGCCCGGCTGGCCGAGGTCGAAAGGCTGCAAAAACGGGCTCTCGATGCCGTGGCGCGCGACGATCCGAAGGCCGCAAGGGCTGTCGTCGAAGAACTCTCGGCCTTTGTCGCGGCGAAACCAGAAACGGCGGCCGGCAGGCGATCGCTGGCCGAACTACGCGGCGAGATCATCGATGGCGGCAATCTGGTGCGACTGGCCGAAACCGAGATTCTGGCGCCGCTCGACGCTAGGGCAAAGGTGATGATCCTGGAAGCGGCCAAGCGTGTGTCACTGGTCACCGCCGTCAGCCCGCGCGCGCTGGTCGACGTCGCCTATGTCGTCTTCGAGGCCGGGCGCCTCATTCGCCGCTTGTCCGAGCTTTATGGCGGCCGGCCGGGCACGCTCGGCTTCTTCCGGCTGGCGCGCAGCGTTCTCGCCCACCTGGCGGTGACCGGCTCGATCGCCGTCGGCGACAGCTTTGTCCAGCAGATCGTCGGCCATGGCCTTGCCGCGCGGCTCTCGGCGAAACTCGGCGAAGGTGTCGTCAACGGCATGATGACGGCGCGCATCGGCATCGCCGCCATGGAGACGGCGCGGCCCCTGCCGTTCATTGCCGCCAGGCGGCCGGGCATGGGCGATTTCCTGTCGGCGCTGACCTCGTTTACGACCAAAAAAGAGAGTGAAACGCCTGCTTCCGACAAGTGAACGTCCTCTCGCGGTCACCAAGCATTAACCAATCTTGTTCATGGTCGTCCAACAACAACCTCCTTGTTGCCGGGTGTCGTCTATGAAATGCGTAATCTTGTCCTGCGTCCTGCCCCTGGTCGCGCTTGCTGCACCTCTGGGCCTGGCCGGGAAAGCCTCGGCAGCCGAACCCGACAAGCAGTTCTTCCGCACCGTCGAAGGCAAATGGGTCGGCCCGGGCGAGATCGTCGCCGGCAAATACAAGGGCACGAAATTCACCTGCAGCTTCGACGGCTCGACGCCTGACAACAAGACGGGCATGTCGCTCGACGGCGACTGCCGGGTCGGTGTCTTCACCCAGAAAATGTCAGCCACCGTCGAGCGCAAGGGACGCGACTACAAGGGCAACTTCATGGGCGGCGCCGCAGGTTCGGGCCTCGACATTATCGGCGGCAATGTCGTCGATCCCCGCAAGGTGGTCTTCACCATCAACCGCAACCAGTTGCGCGGCGTCATGCAGGCCCGCATCCCCGACGACAATTCGATGACGGTGACCATCGCCGTGCGCGTCGACCAGCAACTGGTGCCGGTGATCGGCATGAGCCTCAAGCGCGTCGATGCCGTCGAAGTCGGCTCCATCGCCAAGAACTGAGTCCCGGCAGCGGCCAGCAAAAAAGGCGGCGGCCACACCCGAGCCACCGCCTTCTGCAATTCCCCAGAACGAAATCAGCCCTTGATGGCGGCCGTCAGTTCGTCATAGGCCTTGCAGGCTTCGTCCAGCGTCGTGGCGCCCTGGTACTTGGTCGTCACCGCCTGCACCTTGGCCGTCAGGTCAGCCGCCTTGGACGGATCCTTGGTGATCGCCTCCTGCAGCGCGGCGGTCATCTCCTGGGCCTTCTTGGCCGCAATCTCCTGCGTGCATTCAGGCGCCTTCGAACAGGCCGATGCGGCAAGCATGGCGACACCCACGCCGACGAGCAAAAACTTCTTCATGTCAGTCATCTCCTCACAAAGGCAGAACTTGATCGTTGCTGCCTTCAAATGGCCGAAGCCGAGCGTCCCTTAGCCGCCGATTGCGGCAAAACGCAACGCGTGTGCCGCATAAACTTGTGTAACGCGGCTGCAACACGCGACGGCCCGGAGTCAGGCCGTCCAATGCATGTCGCCCAAAAGTGCGCAGCGGTTTTGGGATAACGACATGCATAAAAACAAAAACCTAAAGCGCGTCGCACAGGGCCGTTCAGGCGTGAGGCGCTTTAGGTCAGTTGAGCAGGGTTCAGCTGCGAGGCTGTAGCAGCGCCAGCAAAGCTGTCGATGCGGCAAGGACGGCGGTGAGTGTCAAAGGCGCCGTGGCGCCGTAATTGTCCACGACATAGCCGCCGACAACCGCGCCGATGGTGATCGCAACCTGGAAAGAGACGACCATCAGGCTGCCCGCCGCTTCCAGTGCGTCAGGTGCCGCACGGGACAGATTGGTCGGCAGCACCACCGGCCCCATGCCGAAGGCCAAGCCCCAAAGCGTTACGAGCGCGAAGGCAGCGCCGACGTGCACGCCCCAAAGCACCAATGCCAGCGCCGCAAACGCCATCAAGACGGCGGTCACCACGAGCGCCATGCGGATATTGGCGTCGGCCAAGCGGCCGCCGACAATGTTGCCGACCACGGCGGCGATGCCAAATCCGAGCAGAGCCAGCGCAATCGGCCCGGTTGCAAGCAGCGTCACATGTTCGAGGAAGGGGCGCACATAGACAGAGCCGGCGAAATGCCCGGTCATCAGCAAGACAATGGCAAGCATGCCGAGCTGAATGCCGCGCCGCCGTGTCAGCCGAAACACGTCGGCAAGGCTGTTGCTTGCGCTTGCAGGCAAGGTCGGCAGGCTGAGAAACTGCAGTAGCATGGCAACCAAGGCCAGCCCCGCTGTCATGGCCATGGCGCTGCGCCACCCCAGCCAGTCGCTGATCAGCGCACCCATCGACGGCGCGGCAATGGTGGCGAGCGAGACGCCCAGGGTGACAATAGCCATGCCCCGACCTGTCGCATTGGCGCCAACCAGCCTTGCCACGACGGCAACCGAAAGCGCCCAGAAAGCGCTGAGCGCGATTCCCAGCCCGGCCCGGCCCAGCAACAGCAGCCAGAAATTCGGAGCCAGTGCTGCAAGAATATTGGATGCGACCGCCAGGGCCATGAGGCCAACCAGCACCGTCTTGCGGTTCAACCGGCCGATGAGAACATTGCTCAACATCGCCGTTACGGCGCCGACCGAAGCGGTGGCGGTGACGACCTGTCCGGCTGTTCCCTCGCTGATGCCGAGATCGCGCGCCATCGGCGTCAACAGACCTGCCGGCAGGAATTCGGCGGACACCAGGGCAAAGCTGGTGGCCGCCAATGAAATGACCGCGAACCAGGTGGCTGCGCTCCATGCGGTTGGCGCATCGGCGTCAAGGCCAATCGCGGCGTCTTCAAGCTGTAATGTTGTGTCAGTCACGGAAGGATCTCCAAAGTTTGGAGATCTTAGATAGGCGAGTCTGCTCGGATGATATGTACCTTAAAATCCGAAATTCATATCTATTCGTCCGGGAATTGTGCGGCGCACAACACCTGGCGAAACATTGGTGATGCGCTTGAACGCGCGCGCGAAGGATGCCTCGGAATCATAGCCCAAACGGGTAGCGACTTCGGCAACCGACAAGCCGTTTTGCCCCAGCAACTCACGGGCAAGCTGCATGCGCATGCGGGCGAGATAGTGTGCGGCACCCTCGCCCAGGACAGCGCTGAAGCGCTCGGCGAAAATCGACCGCGATTGGCCTGCCACGCCGGCCAGGCTTCCCAGCGTCCAGTTGTGGCCGGGGTTTCGGTGCATGGCTGCCAGAGCGCGGCCAATATGGGGGTCGCGGATAGCTGCGAGCCAACCGGTGGTCGAAGCGCCGTTGCAATTGACCCAGCAGCGGATGAGCCGGGCTGTCAGCAAATCCGCCATACGCGACAAAATGGTGGCGCTGCCCATCTGCGGTTGCGCGGCCTCCACCGTCATAGCCGCCAGCAAAGGACCGACGACGGGGTCATTGCCGGCCACGTCGCAACCCTTGATGACAGGCGGCATCAACGTGATCAATGGGTTGAGCGCACAGGAACCCAAGGCCATCGAGCCGCAGAAAAGGGTGCTCGTCGCGCCCGTTCCCTGCCGTACCAATTCGCAGACGTTGCCGCCGAACTTGGTCACCTGGCAGCCCTCGAGCGAGTCGACCTCAACGTCCGGCGCGCTCGCCAGCCGATGGGCGATGCCTTGCGGCAGCAGCACCAGATCGCCATCGCGCAACTCCTGCCAGCCTTGCGCTTCGGTATGAATCCAGCATGGCCCATGGCCGACAAAATGGAACCGAAGCAGCGGTTGCTGCGGAAAGTCTATGCTCCATGGATGCCGGAGTTCGCAGCGGCCATAGTTGACGCCGCTCAAGCGAAAGTCCTGCAGAACTTCACTGAGCGCATCCATCGGGATATGGGACGGCGAAGACGGTCGGGACGAATGGTCAAGCATTGAGCTGATATAGATGCCGAACGTCCGGCAGGCAAGCGGGAACCGTTGTTCCTCCCGGGGAATCGCGTCAACGGCACCTACCCTTCCTGTCAGGCTTCCCACCCTTGCCTCTAGCTCCAACTGCATGCAAGGAGTGCAGCTGAACACGGGGACAAGAGGCATGGCAGCGGAAGCGTCGGGCAGCGATCTTATTCAGGTGGTGGCGCTGCTTGCCGCGGGCGTCGTCGCCGTTCCGATCTTCAAACGCATGGGGCTGGGCTCGATCCTCGGCTATCTCGCCGCCGGCGTGGTTATCGGCCCGTTCGGCATCCGCATCTTTTCCGAATCGGAAGCCATCCTGCACGTCGCCGAACTCGGCGTCGTCATGTTCCTGTTCATCATTGGGCTGGAGATGCAGCCGTCGCGGCTATGGGGACTGCGGCGCGAAATTTTTGGACTCGGCGCCCTGCAGGTCGGCGTCTGCGCGGTGCTTCTGACTCTCGTCGGATTAGCGGGCGGCTTTCCGATCGCGCAATCCTTCGTTGCCGGCGCCGGCTTCGTGCTGACCTCGACGGCGATCGTCATGCAGCTGCTGGAAGAACGCGGCGAGATGGCCAGCCCCAAAGGACAGCGCATCGTGTCCATCCTGCTGCTTGAGGATTTGGCGATCGTGCCGCTTTTGGCGCTGGTCGCCTTCCTGGCACCGGGCGGTGCCGAGATGACCCTGCAGCAAAGGCTGACCGAGGTCGGCATCGGCCTTGGCGCCATTGTCGGGCTGGTGGTGGCCGGCCGCTATCTGCTCAATCCGTTCTTCCGCATCCTGGCCGACGCCAAGGCACGCGAAGTGATGACGGCGGCCGCACTTCTGGTCGTGCTGGGATCGGCGCTGGTCATGCAGCTCTCCGGCCTGTCGATGGCGATGGGCGCCTTCCTTGCCGGCGTGCTCCTGTCGGAATCGACCTTCCGCCACCAGCTGGAAGCCGACATCGAGCCGTTTCGCGGCATCCTGCTTGGCCTGTTCTTCCTCGCCGTCGGCATGTCGCTCGACCTGCATGTGGTGGTCGACAATTGGCGGCTGATCGCCATCTATGTCGTCGCCTACATGGTGATGAAGGCGCTCGGCATCTATCTCGTCGCCCGCATGCTGAAGAGCGGCCATCGCGAAGCGCTGGAGCGCGCCGTGTTCATGGCGCAGGGCGGCGAATTCGCCTTCGTGCTTTACTCCGCGGCCGCGGCAGTCGGCATCATCGACAGCCGGGCCAACGCCACGCTGACCGCGATCATCATCATCTCGATGGTGCTGACGCCGCTGACGATTATTGCGCTCAAATATCTCACGCCGCGCGACGAGCAGTCGCTCGAAGGCGTCGACATCGCCGAAGGGCTGACCGGCAGTGTTCTGGTCATCGGCTTCGGCCGCTTCGGCCAGATCGCCAGCCAGCCGCTTTTGTTGCGCGGCATCGACGTGTCGATCATCGACAATGATGTCGAAATGATCCAGGCTGCCGCCGATTTCGGCTTCAAGGTCTATTATGGCGACGGCACGCGGCTCGACATTCTGCGCGCCGCTGGCGCTGGTCGTGCGCGCGCCGTGCTGATCTGTGTCGACAAGCCCGACGCTGCCGTTCGCATTGCCGAACTGATCAAGGCGGAG
The DNA here is from genome assembly GCF_057784315.1 of Mesorhizobium sp. CNPSo 4684. Taxonomy (NCBI): domain Bacteria; kingdom Pseudomonadati; phylum Pseudomonadota; class Alphaproteobacteria; order Hyphomicrobiales; family Phyllobacteriaceae; genus Mesorhizobium; species Mesorhizobium sp. CNPSo 4684. The sequence continues at coordinate 101,762 of NZ_JBWLUX010000005.1, forward strand.
TTCCCGCTGCTGACGGTTCTGGCTCGCGCCTTCGATCGCGGCACAGCGCTGTCGCTCATTCGCGTCGGCGTGGATTTCCAGCTGCGCGAAACCTTCGAATCGGCCCTCGTCTTCGGTGGCTCGGCGCTCGAAGCGCTTGGCGTCGAACCGGAAGACGTCGCCGACGTCATCGAGGATGTACGGCGCCGCGACAACGACCGCTTCGAGACGCAACTGGCGGAAGGCATACGGGCTGGCCGGCGCTTCCTCAGGGGCAACATCGGCACGCCGATTCCGACGCCGCTCGCCCCGCCACGTCGACCCGGCCAGGCGCTGAATGAAGAAACCGCCGGTGTGTTGAACAAATCCGAACCCGCCCAGCCAGAGGAAGGCAGATGACCGCATTGGATGAGCGCGCGCTCGCCGTCACCAAATTCTGGCGCGAGGCCGGCGAAGACGCCTGGTTCGAAAAGAACGACGCTTTCGATGCGGATTTTCGCAGCCGATTTCTCGACCTGCATTATGCGGCCGCGCGGCGCGAGTGCGACGCCTGGTCGGAGCATGCCGAGGGCTCGCTGGCGCTGATGATCCTGCTCGACCAGTTTCCGCGCAACTGCTTTCGCGGCTCAGGCCATATGTACGCCACCGATCCGCTGGCAAGGCACTTTGCCGCCAAGGCGATCGCCGCCGGCCATGACCTGGCGCTGGAAGAAGACCTGCGCGTCTTCCTGTATCTGCCTTACGAACATTCGGAACTGCCCGCCGACCAGGACAGGTCGGTTGAGCTCACCACTGCCAGGGCGCCGGAGTATATCAAATACGCGGTCGAGCACCGCGACATCATCGAGCGTTTCGGGCGCTTTCCGCATCGCAATCGCATGTTTGGTCGCGAGACGACGGCGGACGAACAGGCATTTCTCGATGGCGGCGGATTCTCCGGCTAACCCAGCCACCAGTCGCGGCCGGACGCCAGCCGCTCTATGCCTGACGTATCGACGGCGCTGAGCCGCTCGCTCACGCTGCGGCCGCCAACCGCCAGTTCCGGCGCGATCTCGGCCAGGGGCGCCAGCACGAAGGCGCGCTCCAGCATCCGGGGGTGCGGCACTTCCAGCCCGGTCTCGTGGATGATGCGGTCGCCGAACACCAATATGTCGATGTCGATCAGGCGCGGCCCCCAGCGCTCCTCGCGCACCCGCTTCAGCTTGCGCTCGGCCTCGAGGCAAAGGTCAAGCAGCGCCCTTGGCGTCAGCGCGGTCGAGATTTCGGCAGCGGCATTGAGAAAATCCGGCTGGTCGAGCTTGCCCCATGGCGGCGTGCGGTAGAGCGAGGAGACGGCGATGACGCGCGTGTTGTCGTCGGCGTCGAGCAGGCGCAGCGCCGTCGCCATCGAGGCCGCTGGATCGCCGAGATTGCCGCCAAGGCTGAGATAGACCGTGTTATTCGGGCCAGACAACGGTCACCTCGACATAATCGAGCACACCGGGCACCGGCGCGTTCGGCTTGCGCACGGTGATCTCGGCCTTCCTGATCTGCGGAAACCGCGCCGTCAGCGCCTTTGCCACTTCGAGCGCCAGCGCCTCGATCAGGAACCGGCGGTGTCCGGTGACGATCTTTTCAATCACCGTGAAGGCGATGCCGTAATTGACGGTGTCCTCGATGGAATCATCCTCCAGCGGGCGGCTGGGCTCGACCGTCAACTCGGCATCGACATAGAAACGCTGGCCAAGCGCCTCCTCCTCATCCAGCACGCCGTGCCGGGCAAAGAAGGCGCAGTTCTTCATGCGGATGACATACATTTCTTAGGTTCCTGGGCTCAGTGTCCCGGCTTTTCACGCGCCAGCATAGCATCCGCGACGGCCAGCGCGTCCACGTTGATTGCGACATCGTGGACGCGAAACAGATCGGCGCCCTTCAGCCTCAGGATGACGCTGGTGGCTGCCGTCCCGGCATCTCGTGCGGCGGCGTCGCGGCCGGTGACGGTGCCGATGAAGCGTTTTCTGGACGTGCCGGCCATCAGGGGAAAGCCCAGCGCCGTCAGCTCGGAAAACCGCGCCATCAGGTCGAGATTTTCCTCCGCCGTCTCCTTGGCGAAGCCGAAGCCGGCATCGAGCACGATACGGTCGTCCTGGACGCCATTGCGCTTGGCGATTTCCAACGATGCCTTGAGGAAGAAAAACTGGTCGTCGATGACATCGGGCAGCTTTTGCCGCTCGCGCCCGGTATGCATGATGATCAGCCCGGCGCCGGTCTCGGCGGCGACGCGGGCAATGCCGGGTTCACGCTGCAAGCCCCAGACATCGTTGACGATGTGCGCGCCGGCAGCGACGGCCAGGCGCGCGGTTTCCTCGCGATAGGTGTCGACCGAAATAAGGGCTTCACTGGTACCGGCGAGTGCGGCGACCACCGGCAGGATGCGGGCCTGCTCTTCCCCAGGGGTAACGGGAGAGGCGCCCGGGCGCGTGGATTCTCCACCGATGTCGATGACGGCAGCGCCCTCTTCCACCATGCGGCGTGCCTGCGCCACCGCCTGGTCAGGCGCTATGAACAGCCCGCCATCGGAAAAACTGTCCGGCGTTACGTTGAGAATGCCGACCACTATGGCCTTCTCGCCAAGGTCGAGATGGCGTCCATGCGCCAGTTGCCATCGCCTTGTCGTCATTGTCCTTCAACCATGTGGCTCATCGGGCGCTTGCAATCCATCAACGATGCGTGATCGGTGGAAGATCAATTCCGTTGCGCCGGCAACGGCCGTAAAGCAAGGTGGGTGAAGAGGCAACATGATGAAACGACCCCTGCTCTGTGCCCTGATGCTGGCTTTGACCGTCCTGCCGGCGAATGCTGCCAATCTGGTGAAGACCTACAGCTATTTTGCCGTCGGCGGCAGCACGCTCGATGATATCGAGACGCAATTGTCGAAACATGGACCCGAGGTGAAAAGCACCGGGATGAGGCATCCGGGCGCCACCCAGATGGCGTTCACCACCCGCATCAGCTACGCACAAACCGCTGATTCCTGCCGGATCGCCAAGGCCACCGTCACCGTCAAGGTCAAGGTCATCCTTCCGGAGTGGCGCAGGCCGCGCAAGGCCGACGCCGATGTCAGGCTGTTCTGGGACACGCTGTCGGCCGACATCAAGCGCCATGAGGAGCGCCATGTCGAGATCGCCAAGAACCACGGCCGTCAGCTCGAGGAAGCGCTGAACGCCAGCTACCCGCAAAAGACCTGCGCCGAGGCCAAGGCGAAGGCGGCTGAGATCACCGCGGCCGAACTCGCCAGGCACGACCAGGACCAGCTGCGCTTCGACCGCGTCGAAGGCGTCAACTTCGAAAGCCGCATCCTGCGGCTGCTGCGCTACCGCATGCAGCGCGTCGAAAACGGCCAGCTTCCGCCCGGCTGAAACACAGGACCGATACCAAGCCAACCCTGCCGAAACATGAGGCCAGCCCCAGAAAACTTTCGGGCAAAGGTCGAAATCGGCCTATACCGACCGACATATGTCAGGCTCGCACGGCGCGAGCTTCGGAACATGAGATCAAGACCAATTGGGGCGGCGTATAGCGGAGCGGCCATTTGGCGCCGCGCAATCGCTCGCCAAGCATTGTGGATGAACTGATATGGACCAGGCTGTCGACAAGCCGGTGACGGTGGCGCCCGCCACGCCGCTGACGGAAAGCGAGAAGAACGTCATCATCGCCGGTATCCTCTTGTCGATGCTCCTGGCGGCACTCGACCAGACCATCGTCGCGCCGGCCATGCCGACCATCGGCCGTTCGCTCGGCCATGCCGACTATCTGCCGTGGATCGTGACTGGCTATCTCCTGACGGCAACCGCGATGGCGCCGCTCTACGGCAAGATCTCCGACGTCTATGGCCGCCGGCCGACCGTCTATGCGGCGATCCTGATCTTCCTCGCGGGATCACTGGTCAGCGCCATGGCCCCCAACATGTTCGTGCTGGTCATCGGCCGGGCGATCCAGGGCGCGGGCGGCGGTGGCCTGTTCGCCCTGGCGCAGATCGTCATCGGCGACCTGGTGCCGCCACGCGAACGGGCGCGTTATGCCGCCTGGATTTCGGGCACATGGGCTGTCGCCAGCATCGCCGGACCGTTGCTGGGCGGCGGTTTTGCCGAACATCTGCATTGGTCGCTGATCTTCTGGATCAACATCCCGCTTGGCCTGGTGGCCATGGCGATCATCAACAAGCCGCTGCGCAAACTGCCGGTTGCCGCAAAGCGGCATCGCATCGACGCCCTGGGAGCACTGCTTCTGGTGGTGGCGACGGCACTGCTGCTTTTGGCGCTCAACTGGGGCGGCAGCGCCTATCCATGGGCCTCGCGTGAAATCCTCGGCCTGCTCGCCTGTTCGGCGGCCTTCTGGGGCGCGTTTGCACTGCGGCTGATGCGTGCGGCCGAGCCGCTGATTTCGCTTGAAGTGCTCAGCAATCCGATCGTGCTTGCCGGCACGGCGTCGATGTTCCTGCTGCAGGCCGCCAATATCGGCCTGTCCGTGTACCTGCCGGTCTATCTGCAGTCGATCATCGGCCTGTCGGTCAGCCAGTCAGGCCTTGCCATGCTCGGCCTGCTGCTCGGCACGGTCGCCGGCGCGACGTTCAGCGGCCGCACGATACCGCGCTTCTTCCATTACAAGCGCATCGCCATGGTCGGCGTTCTCTTCGCCATTGTCTGCCTTGGCGTGCTCAGCCTGGTCGCCGGCCGCGCCTCGCTGCTGGTGGTCGAGCTGCTGACGATCTGCATTGGGCTTGGAAGCGGCACCACTTTCCCGGTCGCCACAGTGTCTGTGCAGAACGCCGTCGACCGTGCACATCTCGGCGTTGCCACCGGTGTGCTGACCTTCCTGCGTTCGCTGGGCAGCGCGCTCGGCGTCGCCATGCTCGGCGCCGTCGCGCTCGGCTATGGCCTGCCGCTTGCCGGCGAAGGCGTACCGGCTGCCGGACAGATCGTCTCGGCGACGCCCTTCATGATGATCTTCCTTGCCGCGGCCATCACGCTCGTGCTGGCGCTGATCACGCTGGCGCTGATGCCGGAGAAGTCGTTGCGCGGCCGCGACGAGGCCGAGGCGCCAGTCGTCCTGGTGGAGTGATCCGGCAAAAGCCCTGAACGCCTATTCCACGACGCCGAGCTTTTTCTGCAGGCTGGTCGACGACGTCGTGTACTGGAAGACGATGCGCTCGCCGGGGCTGATGATGCGCTTGGCGGCCTGCGCCATCAGCGCCACCTCGTGAAAACCCGACAGGATCAGCTTCAGCTTGCCGGGGTACCAGTTGATGTCGCCGACGGCGAAGATGCCAGGCACCGAGCTCTGGAACTTTTCGGTGTCGACCGGAATGAGGTTCTCGTGAAGGTTCAACCCCCATTCGGCGATCGGGCCGAGCTTCATGGTCAGGCCGAAGAACGGCAGCATGCGGGTGCACGGCACCTCGATGTCACCGTCAGGTCCGCCCTTGATGGTTGCGGACGCCAGCTGGCCGTCGGCGCCGGTCAGGCCGCTCACCTGGCCGACGCGGAACTCCAGCTGCTTCATCTCCTGCATGGCGTACATCTTGTTGACGCTGTCGGGTGCGGCGCGGAATTCCGGCCTGCGATGAACCAGTGTCACGCTTCTTGCCACCGGCTGCAGGTTCAGCGTCCAGTCGAGCGCGGAATCGCCGCCGCCGACGATGACGAGGTCGTGGCCGCGGAAATCCTCCATGCGGCGCACCGAATAGAAGACGCTCTTGCCTTCATAGGCTTCGATGCCGGGAATGGGTGGCCGCTTGGGCTGGAACGAGCCGCCGCCGGCGGCGATCACCACCACCTTGGCCTCGAACACCTCGTTCTCGTCGGTGGTGACCCGAAAGGAGCCATCCTCCAGCTTCTCCAGGCTGGAGACCATGCGGTTATAGGTGAAGTCAGGCTTGAACGGATGGATCTGCTCGATCAGCCTGTCGACCAGCCCTTGCGCCGAGATCAAGGGCCAGCCCGGAATGTCGTAGATCGGCTTTTCCGGATAGAGTTCGGCACACTGGCCACCGGGCCGGTCGAGGATGTCGATCAGATGGCACTTCATGTCGAGGAGGCCGAGTTCGAACACGGCGAACAGGCCGATCGGCCCTGCCCCGACAATGAGTGCGTCCGTCTTGATTACATCGGTCATGCCAGGCGAGCCTCATTGCCAAAACTGGGCCAAACTGGGCGCGAGACTGCATGAGCATTGGCTTGCTGCCAAGCGTCGGCGGTAAAAATCCGAAAGAAGTTGGTTCAGCCCTGGCGGGCGGGCACGCGCACGACGAGGCCGTCAAGGGCGTCGCGCACCTTGATCTGGCAGGACAGGCGCGAGTTCGGCTGGACGTCATAGGCGAAGTCCAGCATGTCCTCTTCCATCGCCTCCGGCTCGCCGACCTCGGCCGTCCAGGCCTCGTCGACATAGACATGGCAGGTTGCGCAGGCGCAGGCGCCGCCGCATTCGGCCTCGATGCCCGGCACCGCGTTGCGGATCGCATTCTCCATGACGGTCGAGCCGTTTTCGGCCTCGACATCGAAAGGAGTGCCGTCATGGGCGATGAAGGTTAGCTTGGTCATTTGTCACCTGAAGGGAGTCTCAGCCGAGATAATCACTCCGCCAGACAAGTCAACTGCGGCGCGAAAGCGCCGCTTCGTGACGTTTTTTCGGAAAGCTGGCTAAAGCGCGCCCTGGCCCGGCCGATTCATGTCGGTGGCCGCCGACGAGCGGCAGCCATTACCGGCTGATGGCGGCGATGAAATCGCGCACTTCCTCGATCAGGACGCCGAGGCGCTTGAGGCTGCGTGTATCTTCCGGCTGCTGTTCGATTGATGAGGCGCAGTCGGCGATGGCAAATGCGCCGACGCCGCGCGCCGAACCTTTCAGCCCATGCGCCAGGAGCAGCCTCTCCCTGACATCGGCATCGATGATCTTGTCGCGAACAGAAACCGCCTGCTGTACGAACAGTGCCAACACCTCCTGCTCGAGGGCGCGATCGCCCATTGTCTGGCGGGCCAGATGGGCCAGATCCACCGGCCGCGAACGGGCTGGACCCGACGCATCGCCGCCCGGCATTGAGAAGGCAATGCCGCTTTCACCGCGTACCAATTTGAAACTCCTTTGTCCCGCTCGCCAAAAAAACTTAGGCGATTTCCGTCGCCAACGCGTTAATGAATGGGCTGGAAAATTGTTGCCGCAGAGGCGGCGAAATCACGTTCACGTTAACCTTATATTTAAAGTTTTACGTATCTCGCGGAATGCAGGTTTTCTTTACCCCTGTGTGTCATTACGATACGAGGGTCCATTTTCAGCCTCCTGCGTGGGATAAGACAAGCCAGAATCAGGCCAAAATCATAAAGTCCCTCGGCAGCTAGTACAGGGTAGCGAAGGCATGGCGAAGAAACCAACGACGACCAGAACTCTCGACAACGACGTAGCCAGGGAACTCGAAAAGGCACTAGACCTCGACCTTAGCGGAGACGGCAGCGGCGATCTCGATATTGCGGCGTCGATGGAAGATCTGGAAGCGCAGATTTCGCAGGCCGCGGACGAACTGGCGCGCGAAGGCCGTACCCAGAAACCCGCCCCAGCTCAAAGCGCACCCGTCCAACAGAATCAAAGTGCGACGCCGGCTGCCAAGCCCGCCGAGTTGCGCCCGGTTGAATCGCGTAATAGCGCGCAGCCGGCCGGCTTCAAGCCGGCAAACGATGACCGCCAGAAAGATTACAAGACGCTGCTGCACAGCCTCAACCGGCGTGCGTCGAGCACGATCTATTGGGTCGTGGCGTTCGTGTCGCTGGCCTGGATTGCCGGCGCCGGAGGTCTTGCCAATCTGCTGTTTGGCCCCAGCGTCTGGAAAATCCGTACATTCGATCAACTCCTGGCCCGCCCCGAACTGATCGGCCTCGCAATCGCGGCAATCATACCGGTCGTCCTGTTTTGGGCTTTCGCGGCAATGATCCGCCGCGCGCAGGAAATGCGCATCGCCGCCCAGTCGATGACGGAAGTGGCTTTCCGCCTGGCGGAGCCGGAAAACCTCGCTCAGGACCGCGTCATGATGATCGGCCAGGCCGTTCGCCGCGAAGTGGCGGCCATGGGCGAAGGCATCGAGCGCACGCTGGCGCGCGCCGTCGAACTGGAAACGCTGGTTCACAGCGAGGTCAATCAGATCGAACGCTCCTATTCGGAGAATGAATCCCGTATCCGTTCGCTGGTCGACGGGCTGGGCAGCGAGCGCGAAGCCGTCGTTACCCATGCCGAGCGCGTGCGCGCCTCGATCACCGGCGCGCATGAGACGCTGAAGGACGAAATCGGCGCTGCCAGCGACATCATTCGCGACTCCATCCTCAACGCGTCGACCAAGCTGTCGATGACGATCACCAATTCCGGCGACACGCTGATCGACCGCATCAATGAAAGCTCGATGTCGATCTTCGATCAGGTGGAAGGCCGGCTCGACACGATCACCGACAGGCTGTCGACCTCGGGCGAAGCCTTCGCTTCGCTGCTCGACACCCGCATCGCCAAGCTGACGGACACCACCGACGGCTTGACCCGGTCGCTGACCGACCTGCTCGACGACCGCACCACCGGCATGGTGTCGCTGCTCGGCGGTGCTGCGCGCACCTTGAGCTCTGAATTCGAATCCAGCCTCAACGGCATCGAGCGCACGCTGGCCGAGCGTGGCCAGGCGTTGATCAGCGAATTCCAGACCCGCGCCGAAGCGCTCGACACCGGCACGCAGAAGCTCAACGCCGCGCTCGAAGCGCGTGCCCGCCAGATCAACGAGACGCTGGTCGAGCGCGCCCGCGAGATCGCCCACACCTTTGCCGAGAGCAAGGATCATTTGTCGGCGATGATCGATCAGGGCAAGACCCAGATCGGCGCCGACATGGCCGACATCGTTTCGTCGACCTCGTCGATGCTCGAAGCTCGCGCCAGCGACTTTGCCGGCCGCATGGAAGCGGCCCGCCACGTCGTGTCGCGCTCCTTCGACACCGACATCCAGCGCCTTGCCGACGCCCGCGTCGGCATCGAGGAAGCGGTCGAAAACCACAGCCGCAAGCTGTCCGAAAGCCGCGAGCGCATGGCAGCGGCCATGGAGGCGGATTTGGCGAAATTCGCCGAGGGCCGCGCCGGCATCGACGCAGCCGTCACCAACCAGGTGCAGAAGCTCGCCGAAGGCCGCAACCTGATTTCGCGCGCTTTGGAAGAGGATCTGCGCAAGGTCAACGAGTCTCGCGCCGCCATCGACGCGTCGGTCGGCAGCCATCTCGAGCGCCTCGAAGAAGGCCGCAACCGGCTCAACCAGGCCTTGCATGAGGACTCCGGAAAGCTCGTGCAAGCCCGCACGATCATTGATGAAATGGTCGCTGGACATGTTGGCAAGCTGGCCGAAGGCCGCAACATTCTGTCGCGCGCCCTGGAAGCCGACCTCGGCAAGCTGGCCGACAGCCGCGCCTCGATTGACGGGCTGGTCGCCGGCCAGGTCGAAAAGATCGCCGAAGGCCGCGCCGTGCTCACCAAGGCGCTCGAAAACGACATTATCGGCATCAAGGGCGTGATCGAGAACCACTCGGCCAAACTGGCCGAGGACCGGACCGAACTCAGCAAGGCGCTGGAGAACGACCTGTCCAGCATCAGGGACCTGCTCTCCGACCATTCGAACCGGCTCGCCGACGATCGTGGCCTCTTGTCCCAAACGCTCGAGGCCGACCTTGCCAAGTTGGCGGAAAGCCGGTCGAGCATCGACGGGCTGGTCGCCGGCCAGGTCGAGAAGCTGGCCGAAGGCCGTGACATCCTCAAGCGCGCGCTCGAAGCCGACATCAATACCATCAAGGGTGCCATCGCGGGTCATTCCGACAGGGTGGCGGAAGAGCGCAGCCAGCTTTCGAAGGCACTGGAAGCCGATCTGCAGAATGTGAACAGCCTGATCGCCGACCACACGAGCCGGCTTGTCCAGGATCGTTCGACACTATCCCAGGCGCTTCAGGACGATCTGCACAATGTGAGCGGCATCATGGCCGATCATCAAAACAGGCTCGTCCAGGACCGTTCGGCCCTCTCAAAGGCATTGGAAGACGACATCGCCAAGCTGGCGGAGAGCCGCTCCAGCATCGATGGGCTGGTCGCCGGACAGGTCGAGAAGCTCGCCGAGGGCCGCGACATCCTCAAGCGGGCGCTCGAAGCCGATCTCAACACGATCAGGAGCGCCATTGTCGACCAGTCGCAGAAGCTGACCGAAAACCGTGGAGAATTCGCACGGGTGCTGGAAGCCGATCTGGAAAATGTCAACAGCCTGCTCCAGGACCACAGCGACAAGCTCGCCCAGGATCGCGCGACGCTGTCGAAGGCTCTCGAGGACGACCTCGCCAAGCTGGCCGAGAGCCGGTCGAGCATCGACGGGCTGGTCGCCGGCCAGGTCGAGAAGCTGGCCGAAGGCCGCGACATCCTCAAGCGCGCGCTGGAAGCCGACCTGCAGAAGCTGACGGCAAGCCGCAGCGAGGTCGACGACATCATCGCCAGCCATGTCGGCAAGCTGGCCGAAGGCCGCAACATGCTGACCCAGGCGCTGGAAGACGATCTGGCAAAGCTCGCCGACACCCGCAAGGATGTCGACCGCTCGCTGTCGGGCCATATCGACCAGATCGCTGCCAGAAGCACCGACATTTCCGCAGCTATCGCAGCCGACGTCGAGAAGATCGAGCAGGCCTTCAGCAAGCAGACCGGCATCATCGAGGAGCGCGCCGGAACCATGGAGCGCGCGCTGTCGGTGGGTGTCGACAATGTCCGCAACGTGCTCGAAAAGAGTGCCGTCTTTGTTGCCGGCGCACTTCGCGAGAAGGTGATGGAAGTCACCAGCGCCCTGCACGAACAGGCGGGTGCTGCCTTCAGCGATGCCGACCGCAAGATCGCCGAGCGCGCCGAGCAGACCTCGGCCGCCCTGCTGGCTCGGGCCGAGGATATCGCCCGCACCTTCGAGGATGCGGATCGCCGCCTGCACGCACGCGCCGAAGACACGACGAGCGCGCTGCTTGCCCGGCATGACGAGACGTCAAACTCGCTGCTCGCGCGCGCCGAGGAAACGGCCGAACGGCTGGCTGCCCGCGCCGGCGAAATTGCCGGCACGTTCGACGCCGCCGACCAGAAGCTCGTCGCCCGTGCGGTCGAGACGGCGCAGTCGCTCGCCGACCGCGCCGGCGACATCCTGCGCAACTTCGAGGGCGCCGACCAGCGGCTGAGCATGCGCATCGGGGAATCGGCCGAAGCGTTGGCCGCCCGCGCCTCCGACCTCGGCCGTATCTTCGATGCTGCCGACCAGCAGCTGATCTCGCGCATTGCCGAGGGTTCAGACGCGTTGTCGGCCCGCGCCACCGAAATCAGCCGCATCTTCGACGAGGCCGATCACCGCCTGGTGTCGCGCATCGCCGACTCCACCTCGACGATCGGCGAGCATGCCGACAACATTGTCGGTGCCTTCGCCAACACCGAGCAGCGGGTTGCCGAACGCGCACGCCAGACCGGCGAGGAACTTGCCGTCCACGCCCGCGAAATTGAGCAAGCTCTGGCCGGCGCCGACGAGCGGCTGGCCGCGAGTGTTGCTGCCGCAACCACCCGCGTCGAGGAACAGGTCGCGAGTGTCGAAAACCGCCTCGCCTACACCACCGAGACGATGGGCCAGAAGCTCAACGAGCAGGTGTCGAGCGCCGAGGCTCAATTGATCTCGCGCGCCAACACGATTGCGGAGACCTTCACGGCGGTTGGCCAGCATATCGGCCAGAGCACCAACGACGCGGCCAAGACCATCGGCACAAACACCCGCGAGCTCAACACCATGCTGGCGGCACGTTCGGCCGAAATGTCGAAGATCCTCGACGAAACCGCACGGCCGCTGGTCGAGCGCTTCGCCCAGGGCGGCTCGGAACTGCAAAAGAGCATGGAAGAGGTCACCGAACGCGCGACCGAGAAGCTGCGCAGCGAGAACGCCGCCCTCGTCAATGCGCTCGCCAGCCGCACGGCCGAAACGCTGTCGGCCGTCGAAGGCGCGCGCTCGTCGCTCGCCGACAGTGTCGCCGATCTCATCGGCCGCATGAGCGTCTCCAGCTCGCAGCTCGGTGAGCTGATCGAGCAGGCGGCAGTCAATCTCGGCCAGGTCGACGAACGTCTCAGCGGCAGCACGCAAAGCTTCGCGGCGACCACCGAAAAAGCGGCGCAGACCTTCGCCAGCTCGGCCCGCCTGGTCGATTCGAACACGACGCGGCTTACCGAACTGTCGTCTTCGACCTTGCGCGAAGTCGCCTCGATCGCCACCAAGTTCGACGAGCACAGCCGTCTGCTGTCCTCGGCTTCCGATCTGCTGAGCTCGGCGCAGAGCAATCTGGAACACACGCTGGAGAGGCAGTCGTCACTGGAAGATCTCGCCGTCGGCCTGGTCAAGAAGTCGGAAGACCTCGAAAAAGTGATGCGTTCCTTCGAGAGCCTTGTCGGGCAGACGATGCAGAATGCCGAAGGCAGGACGCTGGCATCCGCCGACAAGATCCGCATTGCCATTGCGGAAGTGGTCGATTCGGCAACCAATCGGTTTGCCGATGCGACCGAGGAGATGCGGCGCACCGCGAGCTCGATCAAGAGCGAGCTCGACCTCACCCGTGCCGAGCTCAAGAAGGGCGTCATCGAGATGCCGGAAGAGGCCAAGGAATCGACCTCGGCGATCCGCCGTGCCGTTTCCGAGCAGATCAACGCGCTCAAGGAACTTTCGGATATCGTTGCGAAATCGGGCCGCGGTGGTGGCGACAATTCTGAGCCCCGTAATTTGCGCCCGGCTCCCCAGGCGCCGGTCCAGCGCCCGGCCGAACCTGTACGCCGCCCGCCGCCGGCACCGCAGGCCGAGCGTCCGGCTCCGCAGGCGCCGCTCGGCGGTCTGCGCGGCACGCTCGATATCGAACGTCCTGCCGAAGCACCGCGCCAGCGCGACGCCAATGCCCGCACACCGCAAGGTGGCTGGGTGCGCGACCTTCTGACCGGGGCGTCGCGCGAGGAGGAAGTCGCCAGGCCGGCAGCCCCCGCGGAAGCACCGCGCGCGGCTCCCGCCCAGCGCTCGCCGCTGCATGTCATGGAGTCGCTCAACTCGCTGTCGGTCGACATTGCACGGGCGATCGATCATGACGCCTCGATCGAGCTGTGGAACCGCTACAGGCGCGGCGAGCGTGACGTGTTCACACGCCGTCTCTACACACTGAAGGGCCAGCAAACCTTCGATGAAATCCGCCGCAAATATCAGGGAGAGGCGGAGTTCCGCGCCGCCGTCGACCGATACTGCGACGACTTCGAAAAGCTGCTCAAGGACGTCTCGCGCAACGACCGCGACAACATCATGGCGCAGACCTATCTGACGTCGGACACCGGCAAGGTCTACACCATGCTGGCTCATGCGAGCGGCCGGTTGCACTGATTGGTGCGACGATCAACTGAACCAAGGCGGGCCACGGCCCGCCTTTTTCGTTCAGGCCCAGGTTCGTGTCACTGCAGGAAAAGATCACAATCTGTCGGCGCTGCCCCTCATCGGCCTGCCGGCTCCCTTCTCCCCGTATAGTGACGGGGAGAAGGAGGTGGCCGCGACCATGCCGCTACTTTTTGCAACGTTGAAAGTTGGCGAAGGCGGCCATGATGGCGTCTTTCTCCCCGTCACTATACGGGGAGTTGAGGAATGGTCCGCGAAGCGGACGAAAAGCCAACTGCTTGGCTTTTCGAATGACAAACGTCCGGCAGGGCAATGAGGGGCAGCGCCGACCGACGATCTTTAAGTCGATGCTTTGTCTAAGCTGATTGCGCGCACGATCGCTTTGAAGCCTAGGCTGGCTCAGATCACCGAATCCGTCCAGCGCACGATATCCTTCGCCGCCTCGCCGAAGGCGCTGTCGAGCGCGCTGACATAGGCTGGGTTGCCGCTGCCCGAGACCGGAGCGGATGCGGTGAAGCTTTTTGAGGCGCACACCTCGCCGTTGCGGTCGTTCAGGATGCGCACGAAGAGGTTGACTTCGGCATGCTCGCCGCCATTGACGCGGACTTCGAAGGAGCGGATCTCGACCATCACCTGATAGTCGATCGCCAGCCCCTCGCCCGGCTTGCCGACGCCGGCAAAACTGCCGGAGCGCTGGAAGGTTTCGGCGAGCCTTGCCTGCACGATCAGCGGCAGCCGGTCGGCCCATTGCGCGCCTTTCAGATACTGGATCGAGCGGTCCGACGGCTTGATGACGATGTTCTGGCTGTCCAGCGCCTTGAGCGCGGATGGCTGGGCAATCAGGATCTGGCGGCGGCTGTGGCCATGCGCGTCGATTGAGGGTGCGGACAGCTCGAACGTATCGAGCGGCGCCGGCTTGCCTCCCAATGCCGCGCAACCAGCAAGGGTCAAACCAAGCAATACGACAGCAGATTTATACCCACCCAAGCTGAACGTCACGCGCGATCCCCGTTGTCCCCGGACCGTAAGACCAACCCGCATTCGCGGTTCAACTTCTTGCGGTGGGCGGGCACGGAAGTCAACGCCGCGCCCTGCCATCGAACTGCCGAACCTCGCCGTCGCCACCCGTCAGGATGCGCTGCGGGTTGCGGCTGAGATCGGTCACCGCCTCTTCGATGCGGCTGATCGAACGCCGGCTGTCCTGGACCAGCGCTTCGACATTCGACAGGCCCTGGCCGGAGAATCGCGCCAGATTGTCGGTGATGGTGCCAAGCCGCGCGTTCAGCGTGTCGGCGACCTGCTTGAACGATTTCAGCGTGTCCCTGGCATCGGCCATCACGCCGTCGGCCTGGCCCGAACCGAGCAGCGTGTCGACCCTTTTCAGGATGCCGTCAACGCGCTCCGAGGCATCGTTGAGGCGCGACGCAAGCTGTTTGGCGTCCTTGATCGTCTCGTCGATATCGTCGGCCCGGTCGGCGAACTTGTCGGTCACCTTGGCGATGTCGGCGGCGGCCTGGTTGGCGTTTTCGCTGGCCTTCTGGATGTTGGCCAGTGCTACGCGCACCTGCGCCGGATCGATGCCATCGAGCACATTGTCCACCTTGGCCAGCGTGCCTTGCGTCCGCTTGGCGAAATCGTTGACCGAGCCGACCGCCGTATCGACATTCTTGATCACGCCGTCGAGCTGCTTCGACGTTTCCTTCAGGTTACCCGTCACAGTGTCCACATTGGCGACGATGCTCTTGATCTTGTCCTTGTCGACGGCATTGAGCAGGCCTTCGGCGGCCTTCAGCGTGCCGTCGAGCTTGCCGGAAACATCCTTCAACTCGTCCGACAGCGCGCTGACGGCGGTCAGGAACTTGTCGATGCCGTCGGCATTCTTGGCCAGCGCATCGGAGAATGTCTGGGCGTTCTTGACGGTCTGTGTCAGCGGCCCGCGCACATCCTTGGTGAAACCTTCGAGATCCGAAAGCACCCTATCGGCACGGCTGAAGATGTTCTGCGCCGTCTGCAAAAGATTGTTGACGGCAGAGGGGTTAGCGACGATCTCAGCGGTTCTGCCTTCCTTTTCCGCCTCTTCAAGAAGGTTCGGTTCCTTGGGATTGGCGCCCTTCAATTCGATGTTGACCTGGCCGGCAAGGCTGGCGATGCCGATATCGGCCTGCGTCGATTTGGTAAGCGGCGTTGTCTTGTCGATCTCGGTCGTGGCAATGGCGGCATTCGGGTCATTGCGGTCGAAATAGACACGCTTGACCACACCGACCTTGACACCGTTGAACAGCACCAGACTGCCGGGGCCGAGGCCTGAGGCCGAACCCTGAATGCGCACGCGCAACTGCGCCGTTTCGCCCCGATCGCCGATCTGAGCGGTCCAGTAGACGAACGCGAAGGCCGCCAGGATCGCAGCCAGGGTAAAAACGCCGACAATTACGTAGTTGGCTCTGGTTTCCATTGCCCCACTTATGGCTATGCGCGCGCCGCAAGATCAAGTTGCCGGGCGCGTTTTCCGCGGAAATAGGATTTTACCCACGGCTCCTCGCTCTTCAGCATGTCGTCGATCGTGCCTTCGACCAGGATTTTCTTGTTGCCGAGCACCGCCACCCGGTCGCAAGCGGTAAACAGCGTGTCGAGATCGTGTGTCACCATGTAGACCGTCAGGTCCATCGTATCGCGCAGCTTGACGACCAGTTCGTCGAACTCGGACGCGCTGATCGGGTCGAGGCCGGACGTCGGCTCGTCGAGGAAGACGATGTCGGGATCGAGCGCCAGCGCACGCGCCAGGGCGGCGCGCTTGATCATGCCGCCCGAAAGCTCCGAGGGAAATTTTTGCGCGGCGTCCGGCGGCAGGCCGACCAGTTCGATCTTGAGCAAGGCCAGCTCGTCCATCAGCTTCTGCGGCAAATCGAGATATTCACGCATCGGCACCTGCACGTTTTCCTGCACTGTGAGCGCCGAAAACAGCGCTCCATGCTGGAAAAGCACGCCAAGCCGCATGTCGATGCGCAACCGCTCGATGTCGCTGGCCTTGTCGAGGTCGAGACCAAACAGCTTGATCGTGCCAGCCTGCTTGTGCAGCAGGCCGAGAATGGTGCGCAGCAGCACCGATTTGCCGGCGCCCGAGGCGCCCACGAAACCGAGGATCTCGCCGCGCTTGATGTCGAGCGCCAGTTTGTCGAGGATCAGTTTGTCGTCCAGGGAAACCGTGATGTCACGAACGGAGAGCACGATATCGCCCTCGTCCGTTCCTTGCGCAGCCTTGATCGCCTTTGAGTTCTTCATGTCAGAACTCGATCGAGGCGTAGAAGATGGCAAAAAGACCGTCGAGGATGATGACGACAAAGATCGACTTCACCACCGAGGCGGTGACGTGCAGGCCCAGCGATTCGGCGCTGCCGCCGACTTTCATGCCTTCGACGGAGGCAATGATACCGATGATCATGGCCATGAACGGCGCCTTGATCAGCCCTGCGAATATGGTGCTGATATCGATCGCGCCGCGCAGACGATCGATGAAAGCGGACGGCTGAATGCCGGCATAGAGCCAGGCGGCGATGATGCCGCCGCCAAGGGCTGCAAAATTGGCGATGATCGTGAGACAGGGCAGCGCGATCACCAGCGCCACCAGGCGTGGAAACACCAGCACGCCGATCGGGTTGAGGCCGATGACCTTCAGCGCGTCGACCTCCTCGCGCATCTTCATCGAGCCGATCTCGGCGGTGATGGCGCTGCCGGAGCGGCCTGCGATCATGATTGCGGTCATCAGCACGCCGAGTTCGCGCAGGATTAGCACGCCGACCAGGTCGACAACGAAGATGTTGGCGCCGAAATAGTTGAGCTGGTAGGCGCCCTGCTGGGCGACGATGGCGCCGACGATGGCCGACATCAGCACCACCACCGGTATGGCGCCGACACCCATGCGATCGATCTGGTTGAAGATCGCCGCCGGGTTGATGGCATGGCCGCGCCCGAGCTTCATCTGCGCGCCGCCGATGGTCGCGCCGAGGATGTTCATCGAGGCGAGGAAATCGTCGCGCATCTCATAGACGCGGCGGCCGACCGCCTCCAGCCCGCGCATGATGATGTTGGGGCGCCTTACACGACCCGATTCGGGCTCGCGCCGGACGGCTTCGCCGACGGCGCCGAGCAGGATCGAGGCGACATCGCTTTGCCCCTGCATCTTGATCTCGACACCCTTCTTCTCGAACACGCTGGCCAGGCGGTCGATCAGCCAGGCTCCGGCGGTGTCAATCTTCTCGATATGGGAAAGGTCCAATGCCAGCGTCTGAAAGCCTTTGCGCTGTTCGATCTTGCGCATCTCGGCATCGATCAGCGCAACTGTCGATGTCGTCCAAATTCCCGAGAAAGCGCAGCCGAGGACGCCGCCCTCCTCGCCGACCGCGATGCGGGGCTGGTGGTCGGCCTCCTTGGCGGCGTTGCCGCTTGCGTCGCGTTTGCCGATGGTCAACATGGCGTCCTGTTTAGCCTGACGGGTCGTAGCTGTCGATTTGCCGACGACGCGTTGTCGCATAGCTGGAGCAGAAAATTATGGCGCGTGTCATTTCGGTTGAGGCCGAGCGCTTTCCCATTGCCGGCATCTTCACCATCTCGCGCGGATCGAAGACCGAAGCCGAAGTCATCACCTGCACGATCAGCGATGGGGACAATCGCGGCTGGGGCGAGTGCGTCCCCTACAAGCGCTATGGCGAGACCATGGATGGCGTGCGCGACGCCATCCAGGCGATGCGCCGGCAGATAGAAGACGGCATCAGCCGGACCGCGTTGCTTGATGTGATGCCGGCGGGTGCTGCCCGCAACGCCATCGACTGCGCCTTGTGGGACCTGGAGGCGAAGATGAGCGGCATGGCGGTGGCGGACGCCATCCACGCCGTGTCCTTGTCGGCGCTGGAGACGGCCTACACGCTGTCGCTGGGCGAGCCGGAGGCGATGGCCGCGCAAGCGCGCGCCAATGCCGGGCGGCCGCTGCTCAAGGTCAAGATCGGCGGCGACAACGACATGGCCCGCATCCGCGCCGTGACCGAAGCGGCGCCCGGCAGCCGCATCATCCTCGACGCCAATGAAGGCTGGACCGATGACAGCATCGTCGCGAATCTCGCCTTCGCCGCGGAGTACGGAATTACCCTGATCGAACAGCCGCTCCCCGCCGGCCATGATGCCATTTTGCGCCACATCGCGCATCCCGTGCCGATCTGCGCAGACGAGAGCGTGCACGAGGCGAAGGACCTCGAAGCCCTCGTCGGCCTCTATGACGCCGTCAACATCAAGCTCGACAAATCCGGCGGCCTGACTGCTGCGCTTACCCTGCGCGACCGCGCTCGCGAACTGGGTTTTGAGGTGATGGTCGGCTGCATGGTCGGCACCTCGCTGGCGATGGCCCCGGCGGTGCTTTTGGCGCAAGGCGCCGAGTTCGTCGATCTCGACGGTCCACTGCTTTTGGCGCGCGACCGGCAGCCCGGGCTCGTCTACGAGGGGTCGCTCGTCTCACCGCCTGACAGGATGCTGTGGGGCTGAGCGCGCGGC
This sequence comes from Mesorhizobium sp. CNPSo 4684, assembly GCF_057784315.1. Lineage (NCBI taxonomy): Bacteria > Pseudomonadati > Pseudomonadota > Alphaproteobacteria > Hyphomicrobiales > Phyllobacteriaceae > Mesorhizobium > Mesorhizobium sp. CNPSo 4684. Next base: position 120,738 of record NZ_JBWLUX010000005.1, read on the forward strand.
GAGCCCGATCAGCGCCAGGCCGATGAAGGCGATCGGGATCATCGCCAGGAAGCCGCCAACGCCGTAGCGCTCGTAAAGCGGGCCGGAAGCCAGCGTCACCGCTGCCATGAAGAAGCCGTTGAAGAAATAGGCGATGCCCTGCGCGGCACCCGTGCGCTCTTCCGAAACGGTCTCGCCGATCATCTTCTGCAGGCCGATCAGCACCATCGCCACCGACACCGAATGCAAGGTCTGGACGCCGAAGAAGCCGATAACGCCAAGCCCGAGCGGCCAGATCAGCGGAAAGGCGATCCAGCGCACGATGGAGCCGATGCCGGCGATCAGCATCACCTTGACGACCGATACGGAGGCGAAAATGCGATTGAAAAACAAAAACATGCAGACTTCGGCTACGACGCCCCAGGCCCACAGCAGGCCAATGACGGAGCCGCTGATGCCGATCGACTTCCAGTAGATGGAGACAAAGCCGTAGAGGAAGGCATGGCTGGCGGTGATGATGCCGACACCGAGGGTGAAATAGAGGAAGTACGGATTGAGAAGGCTGGGCGCCGAATGCTGGATGTCGGTGGCGGACAGCGGCGAGGCCCGGCGTGGGCGGCCAAGGCGGGGCGCCAGCAGCCCGGCGACGAGTGCGGCCGCAAGCGAGACGAAAATGATCACCGGCACGGCCTGCACACTTGTCCAGTACAGGATGAAACCGCCCGCGGCATTGGCGCAGAGATAGGAGATCGAGCCCCATTTGCGCATGGCGGTGTAGTTGGAGCCGAAGCGGCGCACGCCCGACAGCGCCAATGAATCGGCAATTGGCGAATGCGGCGTCCACACCACCGTCAGCGCAAGCGAAACGGCCAGCACCATGGCGTAGGTCGGCTTAAGGAAATAGCCAGCGGAAAGCACCATGGTCGCGGCCACCAGCGCGATATAGACATCGGCCCTGTCCTTCGCGCGGTCGGCAAGCGCGGTGAGCAGCGGCGTTGTCACCACGCGCAAAAACATCGGCGCGGCCAGGATGATGGCGATCTGCTCGGCATGAAAACCCTGGGCCTGCAGCCAGAGCGGGAAATACGGCAGATGCGTTCCCAGCGACACGAAGAGTGTCGCGAATATCAGGCTCATGCGCAGTTCGAAATGGCGCGGCTTGACAAGTTGTTCGGGAGACAGTGGCGGCAGCGACATGAATCGATCCAATTACGCTGCACAAAGGGCTGCAACGCAGATCGACCCCTTAACATGAGGCAATGCGGTCCGAAACTGCCTGGACTAACCGATTAACCGGGGTCACGCCGCTTCAACGACCCTGTCGTCGATCAGCATCGGGATGAAGGGCTCGTCCGGCGCTTCGGGCAGGATTTTCGCCCAGTTGATGATCTCCATCCGGCCGTCGAAATGCTCGACCACAGCCGTGCAGCTCTCCACCCAGTCGCCGGTGTTGATGTACTGCACATCGCCGTAACTCTCGATTACGGCATGATGGATGTGACCGCAGATGACGCCGTCGACATGCGAGCGGCGCGCCTCGTCGGAGAGCACGGTCTGGAACGAGCCGATGAAATTGACCGCCCTCTTGACCCTTCCCTTTGCCCAGGACGAGAACGACCAGTAGGGAAGGCCGAGCAGATGGCGAAGCTTGGTCACCACGCGATTGACCATCATGGCCGCGTCATAGGCGTAGTCGCCGAGATAGGCCAGCCAGCGCTGGTTGTGGACGACGGTGTCGAACTGGTCGCCATGGATGACCAGCAGGCGCCTGCCGTCGGCGGTTTCGTGGATGGCACGATCGGCAACGACGATGCCGCCGAAATGCACGCCCTGGAATTGGCGCGCGAACTCGTCGTGATTGCCGGCGATGTAGGTGATCGAGGTGCCCTTGCGCGCCTTGCGCAGCAGCTTCTGGACAACGTCATTGTGGCTTTGCGGCCAATGCCAGTTGCGCCGCAGCCGCCAGCCGTCGACGATGTCGCCGACGAGATAGATGATATCGGCGTCGTGATACCGCAGGAAATCGATCAGGAACTCGGCCTTGGCCGCCTTCGATCCGAGATGCAGGTCGGAAATGAACATGCTGCGGAAAGTGCGGGTTTCTGTGCTGGACATCAGATCGTCACCGTTGCTTTCGCGCAGGCTATGCCCCGATTCATGCAACAACCGTATGACGGTTGCGATTGGGCCAGCCAAAGTACTAGCCTGCCGCGCCAATCAACGGAGAAATCGGCATGGATCTCGGTATCAGGGGCAAGAAGGCCATTGTCTGCGCATCGAGCAAGGGGCTGGGCCGCGGTTGCGCCATGGCGCTGGCCGAGGCCGGCTGCGATCTCGTCGTAAACGGCCGCAATGCCGAACTGGTGGCGAAAACCGCTGCCGAACTGCGCGAACGCTACGGCGTGAAGGTGACGGAGATCGTCGGTGACGTCTCGAAACCCGACGTGCAGAAGGCGCTGCTGGCAGCCTGCCCCGACCCCGATATCCTGGTCAACAACAATGGCGGTCCGCCGCTGCGCGATTTCCGCGAGCTCGACCGCACGAAGATCCTCGAAGGCGTGACGCAGAACATGGTGACGCCGATCGAGCTGGTGCAGGCCGTCATCGACGGAATGGCAGCGCGTGGCTTCGGCCGCGTCGTCAACATCACCTCGCTGTCGGTCTATGTGCCGATCCCCGGCCTCGACCTTTCGTCCGGCGCGCGCGCCGGCCTGACCTCGTTCCTGGCCGGCGTGGCGCGCACGGTGATCGACCGCAATGTCACCATCAACAGCCTGCTGCCGGGCAAGCTGGACACCGACCGGCTGCGCGGCCCGCATGAGGCCGGCACGACGGAAGACCCGGCCGCCGCTGCCACGCGCAAGACCCGCATCAGCGCCGACGTCCCGGCCAAGCGGCTCGGCACGCCGGAAGAATTCGGCCAGATCTGCGCCTTCCTGTGCTCGGTCCATGCCGGCTATCTCACCGGCCAGAACATCCCGGTCGATGGCGGCCTCTACGTCAGCGCCTTTTGACCGACGCGCCTGCGAAGCAGCAGGAGTCGTTCGCGATGAAATCGGCATAAGCATCTGATGCAACGGGACTTTCGACGCGCCGCGGCAGAAAGCTGACGACGCGTCATTTAGCGTCGCGACAAACCTTGGCCGCATGCTAAAAGACTCGTCAAAGCAGTTTCGAGGGAGCGGCCGCATGGAAGGCGAGAACAAGAAAACGGCACGTTCGGACCTCGACGAAGCCGCCCTCTACTTCCACAAGCATCCACGACCGGGAAAGCTGGAGATCCAGGCAACCAAGCCGCTCGGCAACCAGCGCGACCTGGCGCTGGCCTATTCGCCCGGTGTCGCCGCACCCTGCCTTGAAATCCGCGACAATCCGGCGACCGCCGCCGACTATACGGCGCGCGCCAATCTGGTCGGCGTCGTCTCCAACGGCTCGGCCGTGCTCGGTCTCGGCAATATCGGCCCGCTCGCCTCCAAGCCGGTGATGGAAGGCAAGGCGGTGCTGTTCAAGAAATTCGCCGGGATCGACGTCTTCGACATCGAGATCGACGCGCCCGGCATCGAGCGCATGGTCGAGACGATCGCCGCACTGGAACCGACCTTCGGCGGCATCAACCTCGAGGACATCAAGGCGCCGGAATGTTTTGAGGTCGAGGAACAACTGAAGGCCCGGATGGGCATTCCCGTCTTCCACGACGACCAGCATGGCACCGCCATCATCGTCGCCGCCGCCGTGCTCAACGGGCTGGAGTTCGCCGGCAAGACCATTTCGGACATCAAGATCGTCACCTCAGGAGCGGGTGCTGCGGCGCTCGCCTGCCTCAACCTTCTGGTCTCGCTCGGCGCAAAGGTCGAAAACATCTGGGTCACCGACCGTTTCGGCGTCGCCTACAAGGGCCGCACCGACGAGATGGACCGCTGGAAAGACCCCTATGTGAAGGATACCGAGGCGCGCACGCTGGCGGACGTGATCCCGGGCGCCGACGTCTTCCTCGGCCTGTCGGCCGCCGGCGTGCTGAAGCCGGAACTGCTTGCACATATGGCCCCGAAGCCGCTGATCCTGGCGCTGGCCAACCCCAATCCCGAGATCATGCCGGAGGCGGCGCGCGCGGCCCGGCCTGACGCGATGATCTGCACCGGCCGCTCCGATTTTCCCAATCAGGTCAACAACGTACTGTGCTTTCCTTACATCTTCCGCGGCGCGCTGGACTGCGGTGCCAGCGCCATCAATGAGGAGATGAAGATGGCAGCGGTCAGGGCGATTGCAGCCCTTGCCCGCGAAGAGCCGTCCGACGTTGCGGCGCGCGCCTACTCCGGCGAGACGCCGATCTTCGGGCCGGACTTCCTGATCCCCTCGCCCTTCGACCCGCGCCTGATCCTGCGCATCGCGCCGGCGGTGGCAAAAGCCGCCTGCGATGCCGGCGTCGCGACAAGGCCGATCACCGACTTCGCCGCCTATATCGACCAGCTCAACCGCTTCGTCTTCCGCTCCGGCCTGGTGATGAAGCCGGTGTTTTCGTCAGCCAAGGCGTCGACCGCCAAGCGCGTCATCTACGCCGATGGCGAAGATGAGCGCGTGCTGCGCGCAGCCCAGGTGGTGCTGGAGGAAGGCATCGCCGAACCGATCCTGATCGGCCGCCCGCATGTCATCGAGGTCAGGCTGAAGCGCTATGGCCTGCGCATCAAGCCGGGCGTCGATTTCGGCCTGATCAACCCGGAGGACGATCCGCGCTACCGCCACTATGTCGATCTCCTGATCGAGCTCGCCGGCCGGCGCGGCGTCACGACAGAAGCAGCGCGCACCATGGTGCGCACCGACAATACGGTGATCGCGGCACTGGCGCTGAAGCGCGGCGATGCCGACGCCATGGTCTGCGGGCTCGAAGGCCGTTTCGAGCGGCATCTGCGCAATGTGACGCTGGTCATCGGCGCGCGCCCCGGCGTCAAGGACCGCGACCTGTCGACGCTGTCGATGCTGATCTCGCAGCGCGGCATCATCTTCCTGACCGATACCCATGTCTCGGTCGACCCGACGGCGGAAGAGATCGCCGAAATGACCATTCTGGCCGCGGAGGAAATCCAGCGCTTCGGCATCGAGCCCAAGGCAGCGCTGTTGTCGCATTCGGATTTCGGCTCGCGCGATTCACCCAGCGCGCTGAAGATGCGGCAGGCGGCGGCAATCCTGGCGCGCGTTGCGCCCGACCTGCAATGCGACGGCGAAATGCATGCCGACACCGCTCTGTCGGAGCATCTTCGCCAACGCGTCTACCCGCATTCACGGCTGAAGGGCGAAGCCAATCTGCTGGTGTTCCCGAACCTCGATTCCGCCAACATCACGCTCAGCGCGCTGAGGACGATGATGGATGCGCTGCATGTCGGCCCGATCCTGCTCGGCACCGACAAGCCAGCGCATATTCTGACGCCATCGGTGACCTCGCGCGGTGTCGTCAACATGACGGCGCTGGCCGTGGTCGAGGCGGCGCACAAGGCGCAGGCGGTGGTCGATTTCAGCTGAGCCTTCAGGCCGGCGCAAAGCGGTAATCGTGGTCATGCCAGGTCCCCGGTTCATTCCTGGATCGAGGGATAATTCCAGGGCGATTGTGCCTTTTTCATGCACCGGCGAGATGGCGCAGTTGCCGGCCTTATCCGAACGTCTCGTGCACCTCGTCTATGGGCTAAGACCATCTTTGGTTGTAGATTGAGGGAACAGTTAACCGCGAATCCGGTAGCATCGCGACAGGCAGGCAAGCGGGGTCTCTGGTAATGACGGGCGGCGGAAGGTGGAAGCTGACGCACATGGCTGCGCTGCTTGGCGCGCTTGTGCTTTCGGCCGTCGCCACCACCGAGCCGCAAGCCGCTTCGCGCGTCTGCCGGCAGCTGGAAGCCGAGCTTGCTTCTGCATCCAATGGCGGCGGCAAGTCCGGCATGGTGCGGAAATATGACAACGCCATCGCCCGCCAGCGCGAGCAGCTCGACAAGGTGCGCGGCCGCGCGAGCGATGCGAATTGCGGCTTTTCGCTGTTTTCGCGCAACGTCAGCGAATGTGCAGCCCTCAACAGATCCATCGATCGCATGAACGCCAATCTCGACGCGCTGCAAGCCAAGCGCGCCCAGTTTGCCGGCGGCGGCTCGCGGCGCGACCGCGGCCGCATCCTGGCCGCGCTCGACGCCAATGGCTGCCGCGACGAGCCGGTTGCGCCGCGACGGCAGGAGCCGGTCCAGGAAGCCAGCCGCGAACCGGATGACGGCAATCTGTTCGACCAGCTTTTCGGCGGCAACCGGCAGGTCGACACGCTTGACACGCTCGACGAGCCCGACGATCCCGGCGAGGAGCGCAATGTGCGCCGCGTGCTCAACCAGCCCGGCGTTCCGGATTTCCCGGCGGTCGGCGGGGAGTTCCATACGAGCTGCGTGCGCACCTGCGACGGCTATTTCTTCCCGATGTCGAATTCGGCCTCGCTCGGCGATTTCGAGCGCGACCAGAAGAACTGCGAATCGAGCTGCCCAGGCACCGAGATGCAGGTGTTCTATTCAAGCGGCATGGATGACGATTCGGCCAACATGACCTCGTCGGTAACCGGCAGGCCCTACAGCGAATTGCCGACGGCCTATCTCTACAAACAGCCCAACATGTCGCGGCCGCCGGCCTGCGGCTGCAATGCGCAGGCTGGAAATTTCGAGATCATCGGCGGCAACCCGCCGCCGCCCGAGCAATCGCAGCCTGATGTTGAGACGACGCCGTTCGTTCCGCTGCCGGCGGCAAAGCCCGATCCGGGCGCCGATCCTGAGACGCTGGCTAACATGCAAGGCGGGCTCGACCGCGACACCATCAAGCGACTTGCCGTCAAACCGGTGGTGTCGCCGGTTTCGCTGATCCCGCCCGACCAGCGCAAGGTCAGGGTCGTCGGGCCAGCGTTCCTTCCCGACCCAGCAGCGGCAATAGATCTGCAAGCTCCGGCCCGGAAGCAAGTCCGGTAAGCGCCAGCCTCAGCGGCATGAACAGAGCCTTGCCCTTGCGGCCGCTGGCTTCCCTGATCCTGGCCGTCCAGTCCTTCCAGACAGTGCCGGTCCATGGCTCTTCCGGCAACAGGTCGAAGGCCTGCTGCAGGAAGTCGCGATCCTCGTCGGAAAACTCCGGCGCCGGCTGCGGTCCGTCGGCAAGGATACGCCACCAGCCGACCGCATCGCTCAGCCGGTCGAGATTGCCGCGCACCGCCAGCCAGAAGGGCTCGGCCTTGTCGCCGGAGATGCCGAGCACGATCAGCCGGTCCTGCGCCTCGGAAAACGGCATATGATGCATGAGCGCGCGGTTGAGCACGAACAGCTCGTCCGGGTCGAATTTTGCCGCCGATTTCGAGGTGGCCGCAGGGTCGAAGCGCTCGGCCAGTGCCGGCATGTCATACATGGCCGCAACATTTTCCGACGTGCCGACAAGCACGGCGAGCGAAGCGACCGCCATGGGCTCAATGCCGTCTTCGCGCAGGCTTTCGATCGACAGCGCACCGCTGCGCTTCGACAGACCCTCGCCCGATGCCGTGGTCAACAGATTGTGGTGGCCGAAGACCGGCGGCTCGGCACCCAGCGCCTTGAACAGCGCGATCTGCACGCCGGTGTTGGTGACGTGGTCGTCGCCGCGGATGACGTGGCTGACCCCCATCTCGATATCATCCACCACCGAAGGCAGCGTGTAGAGATAGGTGCCGTCCTCGCGCCGCAGTACCGGATCGGACAGCGAGGCCAGATCAACGGTCTCCTCACCGCGCACGAGATCATTCCAGTGGATTTCGGTGCGTTCCGGCTGCAGCGGGTCGCTGGTGAAGTTGGGCAGCAGGAAACGCCAGTGCGGCCGGCGGCCATCCGACCGATACTCGGCGATCTGCTGCTGCGAAAGCGTCAGCGCCTCGCGGCCATAGACCGGCGGCAGGCCGCGCGTGCGGCGCACCTTGCGACGCAGGTCGAGCTCCTCAGGGGTTTCGTAGCAAGGATAAAGCACGCCGGCCGCCTGCAGCCGCTCAACCACCGCATCATAAGCCTCGAAGCGCCGCGACTGGTATTCGGTGGCATCGGGGAAAATCCCCAGCCAGTGCAGGTCGTAGAGGATGGCGTCTGAAAATTCCTGCTTCGAGCGGGCAATGTCGGTGTCGTCGAAGCGCTGGATGAAACGGCCCTTGTTGTTCATGGCAAACAGCCAGTTGAACAAGGCGGTGCGGGCATTGCCGATATGAATGCGGCCGGTTGGTGAAGGGGCAAAACGGACGGTAACTGTCATGGGGGGGGGCGTAACGGATGCTCTCAGAATTGACAAGACGCGCCCCCGCGCGACGCGCAAGACATAATGCACGCCAGCTAAAATGAAAAGGCTAAGAACGCCGGCGCTTACCCCTCGCCGCGGCGCCAGCCCAGGCGCGTCTCGATGCGGCTGGCGCTTTGCCTGACCAGAGCGGTCAGATCGGGGTCTTTCTGCCTGAGCTTCAGGTCGGGCACGACGATCGAGATCGTCGCCAAGCGAATTCTGCCCAGGCGGTTTTCTGTCCCCGTTATCCACATATGTGACACACAAGATGTTGGGGTCACAAAAGCTACGTAAACGAATCCTTGACGACGCAAACCGAGTCGCCTTTTATGTGCCATGTGCTCTTGTTGAGGGCGCGACCGGAGAGTTTCGAGCCCGGTCTTTTTTCCCGGATTTTGTGCGTTTTTGCCCAGATTTCCGCCTGTTTACGAGGCTGGCGGAAGCGTTGGGACCGTGGGGCTTGGGTGACGAAAGGGAGAATTGTCGGACTGGAAAAAATCATCTGTTAACACTATATTTAGTGTTTGCAGGCAGTCTCGACGCTAGATAATGTGAACCTCCCTCGAACGAGGGAATCGATCAAAGTTTCAGTTGAGGACCCGCAAGGGTCGGTCTGCAGCCCGGGCAAACGCTGGGGAAGGCGTATTGCTGTCTGCATGCCGGCACTTGCGAAAAGGAGAGTGCCGGCGCTGCTCGCAATGCCGGCAAACGGCGGACTGCGTTTTTCAGCTTGTGGGGCAGAAATCCCTGGGGAAAAGCGCTATATATAGACAAAAGGGACCGGACCAATGCGCATCGAGCGTCGCTTCACCAAGCCAGGACAATCAGCCTATGCGGAGATCGAATTCCGCAAGGCGCTTTCGGAGATCAAGAATCCGGATGGCTCGGTGGTGTTCCGTCTCGATAACATCGATGTGCCGGCGCAATTCTCGCAGGTTGCCGCCGACATCCTGGCGCAGAAGTATTTCCGCAAGGCCGGCGTGCCTGCGCGCCTGAAGAAGGTCGAGGAGAACGACGTTCCCTCCTTCCTGTGGCGCTCTGTCGCCGATGAGGCCGAACTGGCGAAGCTGCCGGAAGCCGAGCGCTACGGTTCCGAGATCGATGCCCGCCAGGTGTTCGACCGGCTGGCCGGCACCTGGACCTACTGGGGCTACAAGGGCGGCTACTTCAAGTCGGAAGACGACGCTCTCGCCTTCCGCGACGAGCTTGCCTACATGCTGGCCACCCAGCGCGTGGCGCCGAACTCGCCGCAATGGTTCAACACCGGCCTGCACTGGGCGTACGGCATCGATGGTCCGAGCCAGGGCCACTATTATGTCGACCCGTTCACCGGCAAGCTGACCAAGTCGAAATCCTCCTACGAGCATCCGCAGCCGCATGCCTGCTTCATCCAGGGCGTGCAGGACGATCTCGTCAACGAAGGCGGCATCATGGACCTGTGGGTGCGCGAAGCGCGCCTGTTCAAATACGGCTCCGGCACCGGCTCCAACTTCTCGCTGCTGCGCGGCGAGGGCGAAAAGCTGTCGGGCGGCGGCCGCTCGTCCGGCCTGATGAGCTTCCTCAAGATCGGCGACCGCGCGGCGGGCGCCATCAAGTCGGGCGGCACGACGCGCCGCGCGGCGAAAATGGTCATTGTCGACGCCGACCATCCCGATATCGAGGAATTCATCGACTGGAAGGTCAATGAAGAGCAGAAGGTCGCCTCGCTGGTGACCGGCTCCAAGATCGTCAAGAAGCATCTCGAAGCGATCATGAAGGCCTGCATCAATTGCGAAGGCAATGCCGACGATTGCTTCGACCCGGCGCTCAACTCCGCGCTGAAGCGCGAGATCAAGGCGGCCAAGAAGTCTGCGGTGCCGGAGAACTACATCTACCGCGTCATCCAGTTCGCCAAGCAGGGCTACACGTCGATGTCGTTCAAGACCTACGACACCGACTGGGATTCGGATGCCTACCTGACCGTCTCCGGCCAGAACTCCAACAATTCGGTGTCACTGAAGGACAATTTCCTGCGCGCCGTCGAGGACGATGCCGACTGGCACCTCACCGCCCGCAAGGACGGCAAGGTCTTGAAGACGCTCAAGGCACGCGACCTCTGGGAAAAGATCGGCTACGCCGCCTGGGCGTCGGCTGACCCGGGTCTGCATTTCAACACGACGATGAATGACTGGCACACCTGCGCTTCGGCCGGTGCGATCCGGGCCTCCAACCCGTGCTCGGAATACATGTTCCTCGACGACACGGCCTGTAACCTCGCCTCGATCAATCTGCTGCCCTACCGCAATGCCGACGGCACGATCGACATCGCCGCCTACGAGCACACGGTGCGGCTGTGGACCGTCGTTCTCGAAATCTCGGTGATGATGGCGCAGTTCCCGTCGAAGGAGATCGCCAAGCAGTCCTACGAATACCGCACGCTCGGGCTCGGCTACGCCAACATTGGCGGCCTCTTGATGACGTCGGGCATTCCCTATGACTCCGACGAGGGCCGCGCCATTTGCGCCGCACTCACCGCCATCATGACCGGCATTGCCTATGCCACCTCGGCCGAGATGGCGTCGGAACTCGGCGCCTTCGCCGACTACGACCGCAATGCGCAGAACATGCTGCGCGTCATGCGCAACCATCGCCGCGCTGCCTATGGCGAAAAGGGCGGCTATGAGAAGCTCGCCGTCAATCCGGTGCCGCTGGTCGCTTCAGACCTGAAGCAGCAGGATCTGGCCGTTCACGCCAAGGCCGCCTGGGATCGCGCCATCGAGCTCGGCGAAGAGCATGGCTACCGCAATGCGCAGGCGACCGTGATCGCGCCGACCGGCACGATCGGCCTCGTCATGGATTGCGACACCACCGGCATCGAGCCCGACTTCGCGCTGGTGAAGTTCAAGAAGCTCGCCGGCGGCGGCTATTTCAAGATCATCAACCGCGCCGTGCCGGAAGCGCTACGCACGCTGGGCTATTCCGAAAGCCAGATCGCCGAGATCGAGGCCTATGCGGTCGGCCACGGCAACATGAACCAGGCGCCGGCGGTCAACCCCGGCTCGCTCAAGGCCAAGGGTTTTACCGATGAGAAGATCGCGGCGCTCAATGCGGCGCTGAAGTCGGCCTTCGACATCAAGTTCGTCTTCAACCAGTGGACGCTTGGCGCCGACTGGGTGAAGGAGACCTTTGGCTTCACCGACGAGCAGCTCAACGATTTCTCGTTCGAGATGCTGCCGGCGCTTGGCTTCTCCAGGAAGGACATCGAGGCCGCCAACATCCATGTCTGCGGTGCGATGACGCTGGAAGGCGCGCCCTTCCTCAAGCCTGAGCACCTGGCGGTGTTCGACTGCGCCAGCCCGTGCGGCAAGATCGGCAAGCGTTCGCTTTCGATCAACAGCCACATCCAGATGATGGCGGCGGCACAGCCCTTCATCTCGGGCGCCATCTCCAAGACCATCAACATGCCCAACGATGCGACGGTGGAAGACGCCAAGGGCGCCTACATGCTGTCGTGGAAGCTGGCGCTGAAGGCCAATGCGCTCTATCGCGACGGCTCGAAGCTGTCGCAGCCGCTGAATTCCTCGCTGCTCGCCGATGGCGAGGAGGACGAGGACGATGCGGTCGAGCAGCTGATCGCAGCACCTGCTGCAGCGCGCGCTGCGCAGATCACCGAGCGGATTGTCGAGCGCATCATCGAGCGCGTGTCGCGCGAGCAGGAGAAGCTGCCGGGACGCCGCAAGGGCTATACGCAGAAGGCCAAGATCGGTGGCAACACCATCTTCCTGCGCACCGGCGAATATGATGACGGCCGTCTCGGCGAGATCTTCATCGACATGAACAAGGAAGGCGCAACGCTGCGCGGCCTGCTCAACAACTTCGCCATCGCCATCTCGCTCGGTCTGCAGTACGGCGTGCCGCTCGACGAATATGTGCACGCCTTCACCTTCACCAAGTTCGAGCCGGCCGGCATGGTGCAGGGCAACGACGCCATCAAGAGCGCGACGTCGATCCTCGACTACGTGTTCCGTGAACTCGCTATCTCCTATCTCGGCCGCAACGACCTCGCCCATGTCGACCAGTCGGACTTTTCCAACACGGCACTGGGACGCGGCATCAGCGAAGGCAAGACGGATGCGGTCTCCAAAGGCCTGACCCGTGGCGCCTCGCCGGTGAAGCTGGTGTCGCGGGTGACCGGAAGCGAGCCGAAGGGCTTTGCCGGCGCCGGCACCCCTGCCCGCTCCGCACCCACCGCCTTCTCCGGCTCCAACGTGCTGGCGCTGAAGCCGGCCAGCGACGAGGCGGTTGCCTACAAGCGCGACTATGAAGAGCGGGCCAAGGAACTGGCCGAAGACATCGCCTTCGAGGAGGTTGTGGACGCGGCCGACGCCACCGCAGCACTGTTCACCGACGCCGCGGCCAACGAGGCGGCCGAGGCGAAGAAACTCGCCGCCGACCGCCGCGCCAAGTCACTGCTGCAAGGCTACACCGGCAACTCCTGCTCCGAGTGCCAGAATTTTACCATGGTGCGGAACGGGACTTGCGAGAAGTGCGATACGTGCGGCGCCACGAGCGGGTGCAGCTGAGGCGAACCTGGGCGCTAAACCGTAACATCATCGGCCCGGTCGTAAGATCGGGCCGAAATGGTAGAGGGAACAAAAAGGGTACAGCGTATAAGGATGTCTTTATGTGACATCCCTCAAAAACACCAAAGGCCGCCCCTTTCGGGTCGGCCTTTGGTGCCGCGAATAAGCCGAAGCCCACGCGGGGCGACGAGATCGGAATCCCATCTCCTGTAGCAAGGTTGTTATATGGAGATTCTGATCAGAGAGTCGAGAAGGCATCGGCAGCTAGTGTGACTTTAACTGCTCCGGAAAGGGCTTTTTCGTTATGAAGATCGAACCGAAAATTAGCGCTAATAAGTTGGTTGAATATTGTTTCGCTCGCTCCACGCGGCGAACCGCGATCATTGAAGACATCATCAAACCTAAGAACTTCCTCCTCGACACGCGCTACAACGAGATAGAGCGAGCAATGATGCATTTCATTGAAACTCACGGGCGGGATGACAGCCGACTATCTCAACTCGACAGGGCCTTATTATCGCGCCAACCTGCTACCTCGCACGATGAACAAAGGCTTCTTACAGCTCACGACGCTATTGAGCTTTGCCGGACTATGAGCTTGGACAAGCTGCCTACTGCTGCCAGATTAACCGGCATTTCAGATAGCCAGCCAAAATTCGCTCTTGCTGGTGTTTCTGTTAGCGTTCGACCGACAAACTCGGTCAAGATACCACAGACAGGAAAGGGAGAAGTCGGCTTCGGCTTGATCAAACCTTATCTCTGCAAAACACTACCGTTGTCGACAGAGACTTCGGCGCTGCATGGGGCACTTCTCCACTGGTACGCGGAGGAATGTTTCGAAGCTGCTGGAGAACCACGCGCAGAATTTTGTTTTGTGGTTGATGTGTTCGCTCAGAAGATTTTCGCCGCACCCGGAAGCTTCAGCCAGCGCAGAAAGCTGCTGGCAGCTTCATGCCAAGAGATCGCAGACAGGTGGCAGTCAATTCGGGCGAGGCTAATTGCTGACGAAGGGGCTAGCCGGAAACGGCATTAATAGTCACCCGGTAACGCTTATCTTCTCCCCTTGTTGTGGGAGAGGGTGAGCGGCACCGGGAACACCATAGCATCTTCAAGCAATCCGGTTTGAAGGAGTGACTGTATGCGCTACGCGGTAGTGATTGAAAAAGCAGGCGATAATTTCTCTGCTTATGTGCCAGACCTGCCCGGCTGCATCGCGACCGGCGCGACCGTGCCTGAGGTGGGAACCGAAATTCGCGACGCAATACGCTTCCATATCGAAGGTTTGCGCGCTGACGGGCTGGATGTGCCCAAAGGCGTCAGCCTCGCGGGGTACGTAGAGGCATAACCTACCCTACGGCACCACCCGCAGCGTCTGCTCATCAAACAGCGGCTCGTCCTGACCCACCCGGACGAACAGCACTTTGCGCCCCTCACTCGCCGGGACCTCGAAATACTGGATGCCGTCGGGCATTTCGCCCCAGTCGCCGCAGGGCGGTTCGGGGACCTCGTCATTGGCGGCTGCCTTCAGCTCCTTGGCGTAGGCGGCGTCGGGGCTGAATGTGTAGCGTTTGACGCCCGCGGGCGCGGTGCCCTCCGTGTAGGGCGTGAGCTCACAGCGGGCGCTGACGGCCTTGTCGGTCTTTTCCAGCAACAGGCGAAGCACGGCGGCCTCGGCGGTTTCGCCGGATTTGATGTCTAACACCTCGACCAGAGGATCGGGCGCGCCGTCGTCGCTGTATTTGATGGCCAGCGCGTTGCCGACAAATTCGAAATGGATCTGGCGGAAGCCGAAATCGCAGCGCTGCGCCCAGGCGGCCAGCCCGATCGTCTTGTCGGCCAGCTTTTCCCAGACGCATTTGTCGATCGGCGGGCGCGATGGCGCCGGCTCGTCCGCGTGTGCCACGGCTGATATCGCAGCGGATACAAACAGGGCACTGGCCCAGACAATCGATCTCATGGCGCTATTCATTGCTGCATCCTGTCAAAGTGAAGGCACGAGCCCGACCAGCCACGCCGCAGCACCAATGAAGCCAATCGAACAAACCCACAGCAGCCAGAGCCCGCGCACCCTGCATTCGAGCACTGATAAGGCCGGGTTGACGGGGTCATAGTGGACGTCGACCTCGCTGCCTTCGGCGTAGCGTTGCGACTGGCCCCGAACCAGGGCGGCCAGCGAAGCGGCGACAGCGGCGCCGAAGGTGACGCGGCTGGAACTGTAGCGCCGACCGGCAACCTCATAGCTGTAGACGATGCGAGACCGAAAGGCGCGGCGCCAGCGTTGGTAGCCGGCATCGATCCGGATCGTCTCAAGTCCCGAAGCATCGATGCGGCCAGCGGCAACCGGCCATTTTGTCGCCCGCCTTGCAAGCACCTTCTGAGCTATTCCCATGAGCAGGATGAACAGGCCCATGAAAAACAGAACCATCGCGATGCCGAGTTTTTCCGGCTTGGGCAGGAACGACCGGATCGCCTCCAGAACACCACCGGTGGAAAACACCAACACCGCGGAACCGATCACCAGCCCCGCAGACAGCTTGACCATGAATTTGAAGGCGCCGTCCGGCAAGGTGCGCTCGATCACCGCCTTGCTGGGGTCGGCCGGGTTATAAAACACCGTCACCTCGGCGCCTGTCGGAAACTGCGCCAGGGTTTCATCGACTTCGAAATTGCCAAGATTTTCCTTCACGCTGTAACGCGAGCCGCGATATTTCTTGCCGGCCACTTTGTATTCGAAGGTGATGGCGGGAAAATTCCTGACTTCGGTGACCTTCTCGCTGTCGGCGCCGACGCCCGACACCTTCACCTTGCGCGCCTCGACGCGCGACGAGATGATCTTGCCCGGCGTTGGCAACCAGTGGCTCATCGCCTGCACCTCGCGCCATTTGACGAAAGTGATGAGCGACAGCGCGGCCGCGACCACGCAGAAAAATCCGACGATCAGAAATTGCAGTTCCACCGCGTCCCCAATCCCCCAGGAGTGCAGGAAGCTTCAAATAGATAGCACGGCGACGGCATTGTCTTGTTTATTCGCAAAAGCCCAACCACCCTTCCTCGGGTATCGAAGCCCCGCCAACTTTGTTAAGAGTCGCCCCACCTCAAACTTGTCGGGAGCCACGAGACCAGGATGACAGCACTGCGCGTTCTTTCAGATGCCTTCATTCCGGAGCTCCCGAACCACTACAAAGGCAAGGTCCGCGAGAATTACGATCTGCCCGATGGCCGCCGCATCATCATCGCCACCGATCGGCTGAGCGCCTTCGATGTGATCCTGACCGCGATCCCGTTGAAGGGTGAACTGCTGACGCAAACGGCGCGCTACTGGTTCGAGGAAACCGCCGACATCTGCCCGAACCACGTGCTCGACTATCCCGACCCCAATGTCGTTGTCGGCACGAGGCTCGACATATTGCCGGTGGAAATCGTCGTTCGCGACTACCTCGCCGGCACCACCAGCACCTCAGTGCTGACGAAATACAAGAACGGTGAGCGCGACATGTACGGCATCCGCCTGCCGGACGGGTTGCGCGACAATGAGAAGCTGCCTCAGACCATCATCACGCCGACCAGCAAGGCGCTCGATGGCGGGCATGACGAGCCTTTGACGCGCGACGATATCCTGACGCGCGGCCTGTTGTCGGAAGAGCAGTGGGACACCGTCTCGCGCTATGCGCTGGCGCTGTTTGCGCGCGGCAAGGCGCTGGCCGCCAAACGCGGCCTGATCCTGGTCGACACCAAATACGAATTCGGCACGAACAAGGATGGCAGCATCATCCTTGCCGATGAAATCCATACGCCTGACTCAAGCCGCTACTGGCTCGCGGAAAGCTACAAACAGCGTTTCGAGGCTGGCGAGCGGCCACAGAGTTTCGACAAGGATTTTATCCGCGCCTGGGTCACGGCGCGTTGCGATCCCTACAAGGATCGTATCCCGAAAATCCCGGCCGAGCTGATCGAGCAGACGTCGCGGGTCTATACCCAGGCCTATGAAACCATCACCGGCAAAACCTTCGTCGCCGATACTTCGGGAAAGACGGTGCTGGACCGTATTCGCGAGAATTTGAGGCCTTACTTCTGACGGCGATTGCCTGGCGTTCCGCGGCGCGTCATGATGGCCTCACGGCCAGGAAGGTGGTCCACTCCTCGCGATCGCGGCCGACGTTGAATTCGTCCCCGACAAGCACCAGCCCGGCGCCTTCGAGACGGGCCGCGAAGTCGTCCCTGCGCCAGTAGACGGTATGATATTCGCCGCTTTTCTCGCCATCGCCAATGCGCATCGACACGAGGAAGGCGCCGCCCGGCCGCAGCGACCCTACTATCTTGGCAAGCACCTGGTCGGTCTGCTCGCGCGGCACATGGATCAGGACGCACAGGGCCAGCACCGCGTCATAGGGGCCGCCGAGATCGTCGGTGATGAGATCGAGACACTCACCGTGCTTGCCGCGTGCGGCCTGCAGCTCGAGAAACCGCTTTGTTGCGTCGGTGCGCCGACCTCGACGCCGAGCCCCTCGACGAAGTCCGCATCGTATCCGGGTCCCGATCCGACTTCCAGAATCCGGCCGCCTTTGCCGGCGATCGCCACAAGGCGCTTCAGCCATTTCTGTTCTCTCTGGTTCGGAACATGCCGCACCAGTGCATCGTAGCGTTCGGCATAGTCTTCATAGGCGTTGATGGTTTTGCGGCTCTTGGCCAGATCCTCGGACAGCACGGTCATCTTTCCTCCCTTGGTCGAAGAGCTTGCTTCAGCGAATGGTGCCGGGAGGCACGCGTCCGTCAAGCATACCGATATCCCTGAGGAAATGATCCGACAGCGAGCGGTGGTCGAGCAGGCCGCGCCTGCGGGGCCTGAACGGCGCGGTGAAGAGGTCGAGCACCGGGCGGCGAAGCGTGTTGTAGAGAGCGGTTGCGGTGGTCATTGCCGTATCCTCCAGGGTTGATCTGATGGACACAACATGCCGTTTCCCGGTCTTGGTTTCCAATCGAACGTCGCGTAGTATGCATCAGGAGAATTGATGCGTCATGAGTTGGGAACTGCCGCCATTAGGCGCTATCAGGGTGTTTGAAGCCGCCGCGCGACTGGGCAGTTTCACCAAGGCAGCCGAAGAACTCGGCATGACCCAGTCAGCCGCCTCCTATCAGATCAAGGTGCTGGAAGAACGCGCCGGGACGCCGCTTTTCATAAGAAAAACAAGGCAGATCGCCTTGACCGAGGCTGGACAGCAGCTGGCGCCGCACGCATCCGGCGCATTCTCGTCGCTGGCCGATGCATGGGTCGCCACCAAGGGTGGAGCGACCGGCGTGCTTTCCGTCACGACGATGGGGACATTTGCGTCGAACTGGCTGGCGGTGCGGCTTGGAACATTCCAGCTGATGCATCCTGACCTAGCCGTTAAGGTGGATACATCGTCCCGCCTGATCGATTTCACCCGCGAGGACATGGATATCGGTATTCGAACCGGCGATGGAAAATGGCCCGGTCTGACAGCCCATTATCTGTTCAAGGCGGATTATACGCCAATGCTCAGCCCAGAACTGGCCGAGAGTGTCGGCGGCGTCCGCCATCCCGAGGATCTCTACAAGGTGGCGCTATGCGGCCCTGACGATCCCTGGTGGAAAACCTGGTTCGAGGCAGCCGGCGTGCCCTTCGATCCCGATCGCGTCATCGCCGGTCCGGCGCTGGGCGCGCAGGCTTACGATGTGATGGCGGCACTGACCGATCAGGGCGCGGCAATCCTCACCCAGAACCTCTACAGCGCCCTGCTGGCGAAGGGCCAGCTGATACAGCCCTTTGACGTCGTTGGATCCGATGGCGACGGCTATTGGCTGGTGCACCTGGAAAGCCGCCGCAACACGCCCAAGATCAAGGTGTTCCGCGACTGGGTGCTGGCGCAGACGGCTGACATACGCGAACGCGAAAGGCGATAGCGCTCAAGGCGCGGTGACAAGCTCGCCCCGCCGCCTCGAGGCCTAATCCTTGAAGGTCAGCCCGAACTTTGCGACCTGCTCCTTCGGCATGTCCGCAAGCGCCTGGCGCGTGGTGTAGCCGCCGTAGATCACCTTGCCGTTCTTGATCATCCAGTCCTCGACGTCGGCCTCAGTCACCGTCATCCCGTCGCCCATCTTGTACTTGTTGCCGTTGACCGGCACGTCGGCGAGCAGGCCGATATAGGAGCCGTCGCTGTAGCCGACCAGCTGCAGCCAGATGTGCTCGGTGGCGCCGTTCTGGGTCAGCGGGAATTTTACCGTGTACGTGCCGGGCGTGCCGGCGGCCATCAGTTCGTGGAAGCGCTTGAGGGTAGAGCGGCCGCTGTCCTTGGCAGCCTGCATCGCCTTGTCCTCGGTGGAATAGGACACGACGTTTTGCTTCGACTCCGCCAGCGAAGCGCCGCCCGGCATATGTCCGAGCGAATTGAAAACGCCGTAGCCGACAGCTGCGACAACAGCGATTACCACAATTGGATTGCGCATGGCCCCCTCCGAAACCCGATCACGGGCACGTTACCGGAAGGCTGTTGCGATACCGCTAAAGGACAGAGTGACCGGATCGTTAGCGCGACGCTGAAAATTCAAGCCAAGGCATCGCAATGGCCGCAGGCGCAGGTTCCAGCGGCATTGTCGCCAGCCCTGCGGGAAGCGTCAGTTGGCGTCGGCGACGGTCGTCTGTCCGCCCGCCCATGCCCGCCAGGCGCGCTCGTCGCCATGGAAGACGTTGAGGTCGATTCGACCGGTCACACCGTGCGACAGGCCGGAACCGGAATACTGCCAGAACAGCCATTTGCGGCCGGGATAGACTTTTGAGGGATGCCGCGCCACAGCGCGCAGCCAGAACGGATAGTCTGGAAAGGCGCCCTTGAGATTGTCGCGGTAGAAATCCGGGCTGGTGTAGATGATGGGCCGCTGGCCGTAATGGCGCTCGAGCTTGTCCATGAACACCTGCATCTTCTCCAGCACCGTGGCACGCGAAGGCCGCCGCTTGCAGGAGGATTCGCCGTTCCATTCGACATCGATCACCGGCGGCAGCGCGCCGTCCATCTTCGGCACATTGCGGATGAACCAGTCGGCCTGCTCGCCGGCGGTGCGGCACCAGTAGAAGAAATGATAAGCGCCGCGCTTCAGCCCGGCGGCGTCGGCATTGCGCCAGTTCTTCATGAACATCGGGTCGAGATGATCGCCGCCATCGGTCGCCTTGATGTAGGCGAAATTGGCGCCCTGGGCGCGCAGCTTGCTCCAGTTGACGTTGCCCTGCCAGCGCGAGACGTCGACGCCATGCACGGCGAGATAGCGTGGCGACGCCTTGCCAAAATTGATCGGCTTGGCATCACGAAAGCCGTAACGGGTCACCGGCGAGGCCGGCATGGCCGGCGCCGCACGCGTCAGCCGCTTTGGCGGCGACATCAGCGCTACCGGCTCAAGCTGCGGCCTGGTGTTCCCATCGGCCGAAGGCGTGTCCGCGACAATGACCTCCTCTTCCTCGACCATGGAGAAGGGCGGCGCATTGTCGGCCACGGCATTGTCGGCCGCAGTGTTGTCGGACCGCATCGGCGCGAGGTCGGCGGTCTCCACCGGAGCCGCCGCGACCGGAGCTCTTGGCCGCACGACCGAACTGGTCGTCTCGTTCGACGGCTGCAAGGCATCGACGCCCGCTGTGGACGAGCAGGCGGCAAGGCACAGCGATGCCACCATAAAACCGACGACGCCTGAAATCCGCATCTGGACCTGTACGCAAAACACAACAGACCGAAGGCAAACAGACGCCGCCGGACAAACCGGCTTCGATTACTAACGATAAATTACCAACAAAGATTGAATCAAGTTGTTAGGTATAATTTTGACCGTTTTCCCTTCTCCCCTTGTGGGAGAAGGTGGATCGGCGCGCAGCGCCGAGACGGTTGAGGGGTGTTCCGGCGGAGTGAGGCGTTGGCGTTCCCTGGAACACCCCTCATCCGACCGAGCTTCGCTCGGCCACCTTCTCCCACAAGGGGAGAAGGGAAAACCCTACCTGCCCAGCCATTGCTGCATGCAGCTTTTGGCCACCACATGCGCGGGGGGCACGGCGTCAACAGCAGGGCGACGCGCTCGTTCGAGCAGCAGGCGAACCTGTTCGGGGCGCACGCGATCACGCTCCATCACGAGCAGGACCATCGGATCGCTCAAAAGCTCGTCCAGGGTGTTGATTCTGTCGCTCATCGGTCGTCTCCTCGAATACCAGACCCGCAGCCGATAGATAGGCAGGCAATCATGGCCCGCCAATGACGTTTTGCCGGCTATGTCGTGTTTTCGGGATTACTTTCTGGTAAGGTCGGCATCAGTTCGGAGGCGGCGCACCTTCATGTTGTGGCAGGCCGTCATCGAGCCGCAGCCAGGGCTGCTTCGAGGCGGTCCACATATGCATTTCCGGCTTGAACAGCGAGGGATCGTCGAGCGAGCCGGTGGTGATGCCGACGATCCCGGCGGAATCGCGCCGGGAAAACAGCGTCGTGCCGCAGGCGGCGCAAAATCCGCGCTTGAGGTCCGGAGAGGTGTTGACCGTCGCCACTTGCCCCTCGACCGCGACATCGTCGATGCGAAACAGCAGACGCGCGTTGAAGGCCGCGCCGATCACCTTCTGGCAGCGCCGGCAATGGCAGACGCGCTGGTTGACCGGTGCGGCCTCGGCACTGTAGCGCACTGCCCCGCAATGGCACCCACCCTGATATTTCGCCATCATCTGAACCCATCACTCCGAAGATCTTCGGAACGTATCGACGGGCAGCTTTCGGTCAATTGAAAAGGCCTGATGGGAACCCATCGATTGCCCTGATACCACTGATGAACTGCAGGTGGCCTAACCTCCCGCACCGGCGCAGGATTGACAGCGGGCCGGCCGCCGCGCCTGTCTTGTGGCTGGGACCGGGAGGAAATCATGGCGCAGGACATTGAAACCATTGGAGTCAGGGACTTGTTCGGGCCGCCCTCTCCCAGCCGCGAGCGCACCGACGCGCGGATCCTGGCCGCGGCCTCCGGCATCGGCTTCATGGCAATCCGGGATTTTCCGGGCGACGAATGGCTGACGCGGGACAAGCGATTGCTGCTGCTCAACATCTTTGCCTTGCCCGAGGCCGAAAAGGCAAAGCTGCTGCGCTGGAATTTCGACCGCAGCAAAAAGAACGTCTATCGCGGCTGGTTCCCGCTGCAGCCGACTGCCGTCTCCTACAAGGAAGGCATCGACATGGGGCCGGACATTGCGCATGCGAAAACCGCCGGCGTCTACGATGCGGATGATCCTCTGCGCGAGCCAACGCCCTTGCCCGCCGAAGCAGTATTGCCCGGCTGGCGAGAAGCTGCCGCACACTACTACCTGGCGATGGAAGCGCTCGGCAACGCACTGATGCGCTCGATCGCGCGCGGCCTCGGCCTACCAGAAACCATCTTCGATGCCGATTTCGACGGCGGCATCTCGACGCTGCGGTTGATCCGCTATCCCTTGCGCGATGCCAACAGCGGCCTCGACCTGAGCGGGCCGGAATTCTCGGTCGTCCACAAAGGCGAGACGCGCACCATCATCGGGCGCGAACATGCCGATTCCGGCTTCGTCACGCTGCTGGCGCAGGATGGCGTCGAGGGCCTGCAGGCGAAGAACCTTGCCGGCGAATGGATCGACGTGCCGCCCGCCGACGGCACGCTGGCGGTCAATTTCGGTCAGTTGCTCGAGCGCTGGACCGGCGCCCGGGTACGGGCGACGCTGCACCGGGTGATTGCGCCGAAGACAGCGCGCTACTCGATCCCGTTCTTCTATGAGCCGCGTGTCGATGCCGAGATCGCACCGCTGCCGCTGGCAGGTGCGGCGCCGTTCGAGCCGTTCCTCTATGGTGATTATCTCTGGGAGACGGCGATGAATTTCGTCGAGATGAGCGGCATCAAGCATTTGCGCGAGCCGCGCCGCGCCAAGGCTTCGTAGCTTCGCAGGCACAAAAAACCGGCCGTCTCGCTGGAGACGGCCGGTTTCAACTTCCGGCAGACCTACTCGGTTTCGCTGACGACTTCGTCCCAGGTCTTTACCTTGGTTTCGCCGTTGAGGAACGGCAGCGCCGCGGCCGTCAGTTCCGGCGCAAAGAAGACGTCGTAGTGGGTGCGGTTGGGAATGATGGCCAGCCGGTTCTGCGACAGGTTTTCGCGCATCCAGCCGGCATCCTTCAATCCACCTCCGAGCATCTGGTAGAACTTGATCTCGTGCTCGGGCTTGTACATGTCGCTGTCGCCATAGGCGAGCATGACCGGCATCTTCAGCTTCGCCACATCGGCGGAATAGTCGTAATCCTTGCGCATAAAATTGCCGAGCGCATCGAGCAGTTTCGGGAAATCGTCCGGATACGGCGCCACTGCAACGTAGGACTTGTACATCGGGGTGTCCTTCATGAACGGCGCGGCAGCGGCGCTCACCTGAGCCTGTTGCGGACGCATTTCGTCGTAGAAGCCATCGGCGGCGTAGCCGGTCGATACCAGGACAAGCCTGCGTATTGTCTCGGGGTGCTGGACGGCCATGCGGAAGGCGACGCCGCCGCCCAGCGAATAGCCGAGCACGTCGACCTTATCATAGCCGAGCGCCTTGACGATGGCAGCCATGTCGTCGCCGATCGCCTCCAGGCTGAAGGGCCGTTCGCCAAGCGCGGTGCGGCCATGACCTTGCAGGTCGACCGCAATGATGGTGCGATTCTCGGCCAGCTTCGGCAGCAGCGGCGCGAACATGTCAGACGTGCCGAGGCCGCCATGCAGCAGAAGCAACGGTTCGCCCTTGCCGTAGACGGCGTAATAATAAAACAACCCATTGATAGGCAGCAGGCCGGACCTTTCCGGCGTCGGCACGGCATTGGTCTCGGTCGTCATGGCGGTCTTTGTCTCCTCTGCATTGGTCAGGCCGGGTGCCGCGAACAAGGGCGCAACCGAGGCAAGCATGGCGAAAAAAATCGATCTGGACATGTGTCAGTCTCCTCAGGGTCCGCCCCAAGGACGAGCGAGCGCGCCGCGCGCCGACACGGTCCGCAAAAAAATCTGCGAAGCGACGATCGGCCGGTTGTTGCTGATCGGTCGAAGAGCGCGCCTCAGTGGCGCTTGGCTTGCACCAGATAGGCGTCGATTTCGGTCTCGCCTAGCCATTTGGCGGCTTCGAGCCGGTGCAGGCCCTCGACCAGGATATGACGCTTGCCGTCATGACGGACCTGGATCGGCGTCTTCATGCCGTTTTCCAGTATGTCTTCGGCCAGATGCCGGACCGTTTCGGGATGCAGCGTCTTCTTGCGCGCCGTCGGCACGTAGATGTCGTCGACCTTGACCTTCTGCACTCTCAGCATGCCGGCTCCCGAGGCGGAAAATACCGCCTCGCCTGAGATAGTCGGTTTGCCGGGTGCGGCCAAGGGCGGCTAAGCAATTGCTGGCCCGATCGTTTCCATTTGACGCTTGGCCGGCAGATAGCCGAAATGGCGGCCTGTCACTTTTCCGGTATCCATGACCCAGTTGCCGACCGAATTTCCCGATTTCGGACTGACGTCCGAGCAGCGCCGCGAGGCTGTGCGCGGTCATTATTACGAATGGCCGGGGATGGATGGCGAGCGCGGCGAGATCTGGTGCTATTCGGACCGATTTTCGTATCGTGCCGGTGAAACGGTGGCGCTGCATGTCAGTTCGACCGCGCCGCGCTTCAGCCTCACCGTCGTTCGTGACGGCGGCACCGAGACAAAGGTCTTTGAGCAAACCGGCCTGTCGGCGCGCTGGCAGGATACGCCGGACCAGTGCTCGGTCGAAGGCTGCGGCTGGGAGGCGTCGTTCGAATTTCGGATCGGCGACGACTGGCCGTCCGGCGCCTACAGCATCACGCTGGCGGCGGATGGGCGCGACGGCAAGCCAATCCTTTGCCACCACCTCATCATTGTCGCTGCCTTACCCGGCAGAAAACCCGGCCGGGTGCTGCAGGTGGCGGCGACCGGAACCTGGCTTTCCTACAATACCTGGGGCGGCTCCAACCACTATCAGGGCATCACCGGGCCGAACCGCAATCAATATGCAACGATGGTGTCGACGCAGCGTCCCTGGTGCCGCGGTTTTGTGGTGCTGCCCAAGGACGCGCCGCGCGTGCCGCTGGAAGTCGCGGTGCCGCCAAAGACCGTGCCGCGCTATCCCCATATGGAATGGGCGTTCGCCACGGGACATTCGAAGAAATACACCTCTTCCGGCTGGGCAAGTTATGACAGCCACTTCTTCCGTTTCGCCGAGCGCGCCGGCTACAGCGTCGATCTCGCCAGCCAGCACGATTTGCATTTTGCGCCCGAAATCCTCGACGGCTACGATTGCGTCGTCTTCGTCGGCCATGACGAATACTGGACCTGGGAAATGCGCGACGCTGTCGACACCTATGTCGAGCGTGGCGGCCACGCGGCGCGCTTTGCCGGCAATTTCATGTGGCAGACCAGGCTTGAGGACGAAGGCCGCCGGCAGGTCTGCTACAAATACCGGGCGCGCGCCGAGGACCCCGCCTATCAGGGCGGTGACGTGACCCGCGCCACCAATTCCTGGGAGGCACCGGAGATCGGCCGTCCCGGTGCACTGACCTTCGGCCTCAACGCCACACGCGGTGTCTATGCCGGCTGGGGCGGTTGCGCGCCGCGCGGCGTGCGCGGCTTTCCGGTCTACCGTCCGGAGCATTGGGCCTTTGCCGGCACCGGCATCTATTATGGCGACCTGCTCGGCGCCGACAGCCATGTCTATGGCTATGAGGTCGACGGGCTCGATTTCGAGATCCGCGGTGGCCTGCCCTACCCGACATCGGACAGCGGCGCGCCCGACGGTTTACAAGTGCTGGCCGTCGGCATGGCGAGCCAGGTCGAGGAAAGCGCCGACATCCCGATCGAGGACCAGTTTCTGACCGACGAGGATGGCCGCTTCACCGCCGAAACGCTGTTTGGCGAGCCAAGCGATGCCAATCTGGAAAAAGTCAAACGCGGCAATGGCATGATCGTCAATTTCCCGCGCGGCAAGGGCGAGGTCTTTCACGCCGGAAGCTGCGAATGGGTCGCCGGCCTGCTAAGGCAGGATCCGATGGTCGAGCGCGTGACCAGGAATGTAGTCGACCGCTATCTCGGAAAGACCTGACATGCAGAAGCCCTTCGTCCCCGTATCAGAAGCGCGCGCGCCGTCGCATCTGTTCTACCTCTCCAGCCTGCGCCGGCCGCTGATCGACCGTGCGGAAGGCATCTACATGTGGACGCAGGATGGCCGTCGCTTCATCGACGGATCGAGTGGCCCGATGGTCGCCAATATCGGCCATTCCAACCGCAATGTGCTGGACGCCATGAAGCGGCAGATGGACCGCGCCACCTTCGCCTACCGGCTGCATTTCGAAAACGAGCCGGCGGAAGAACTGGCGCGGAAACTCGCCGGCAAATTGCCCGAAGGCATGGACCGCATCTTCTTCGTCTCGGGCGGTTCGGAAGCGACGGAATCCTGCATCAAGCTGGCGCGGCAATGGGCTGTCGCTACCGGCCAGCCCAAGCGCTGGAAGGTGATCACCCGCTTTCCCTCCTATCATGGCGGCACGCTGGGTTCGCTGTCGATCACCGGCGACGACGCGCTGGCAGAGACTTTCACGCCGATGATGCGGGTGATGCCCACCGTGCCGGCACCAACGGCCTGGCGCGACCGCGACAATCTTTCGATGGAGCAGCGTGGCGTTCGCTACGCCGACATGCTGGAGGAGAAAATCCAGGCCGAGGGGTCGGACAGCGTGCTCGCCTTCATTATGGAGCCCATCGGCGGTGCCGCAACTTCCGCCCTGGTGGCGCCGGACAGCTACTATCCGCGTATCCGCGAGATCTGCGACCGCTATGGCATCCTGCTCATCCATGACGAAGTGATGAGCGGCGCCGGCCGGACAGGCAAATTCCTCGGCGGCGATCACTGGAACTGCAAGCCCGACATTGTCGCGCTGTCGAAGGGGCTGGGCTCCGGCTACGCGCCGCTCGGCGCGCTTGCCGCCCCGATGCGGCTGGTAGAGCCGCTGCTGGCCTCGGGCGGTTTCCAGCATGGCCATACCTATGCCGGCAATCCGCTCGCTTGCGCCGCCGGGTTGGCCGTGCTCGGCGAAATGGACAGGCTCGACCTGATCGCCAACGCCGCCGCCATGGGCGACGTGCTGATGGACGGGCTGAAGGGGCTGGCCAAGCGATTCCCGTTCATCGCCGACGTGCGCGGCAAAGGCCTGCTCACCGGCGCCGAGATGGTTGCCGATCCCGATACGCTGCGACCGATCGATCAGGGCAAGAAAGCCACCCAGCGGCTGCTCGACCTCGCCTATGAACGCGGGCTGATCATCTATGGCCGCAGGGTCAAGGGCGGTGTCGACGGCGACAATTTTATGGTTGCGCCGCCGATGATCGTCACGGCTGAACAGGTCGGCGAGATCATTTCCATCATCGGCGACTCGCTGGAGGTTCTGGCTGCCGAGCTTGACCTGCCGGTCGAAGGCTGAGGGACAAAAGATGGCGCCGAGGAAAGTCATCATCACCTGCGCCGTCACCGGTTCGGTGCACACGCCGTCCATGTCGCCCTATCTGCCGCTGACCCCGGACCAGATCGCCACAGACGCCATCGCGGCAGCCGAAGCCGGGGCCTCGATCCTGCATCTGCATGCCCGCGATCCCAAGGACGGACGGCCGACCGCCGATCCTGATGTGTTCATGCAGTTCCTGCCGCGCATCAAGCAGGCGACCGATGCGGTGATCAACATCACCACCGGCGGCTCGTCGCTGATGACGCTTGACCAGCGGCTGGCCGCACCGCTGCGGGCCCAGCCGGAGATGTGCTCGCTGAACATGGGCTCGATGAACTTTGCGCTGTTCCCGATGCTCGACAAGCCACGGGAGTGGCAACACGAGTGGGAGCCAAAACTGCTCGAAGCCACCCGCGACACGATCTTCAAGAACACTTTTGCCGACATGGAAGGCGTGCTGGAAAAGCTCGGCAAGGGCTGCGGCACGCGCTTCGAGTTCGAATGCTACGATGTCGGCCATCTCTACTCGCTGGCGCATTTTCGCGATCGCGGGCTGGTGTCGGGGCCGCTGTTCATCCAGTTCGTGCTCGGCATCCTGGGCGGCATCGGCGCCGATCCCGACAATCTCATCCACATGAAGCGCATCGCCGACAAATTGTTTGGCGACAGCTACCAATTCTCGGTGCTCGCCGCCGGCCGCAACCAGATGCCGCTGATCTCGATTGCGGCGGCGATGGGTGGCAATGTCCGTGTCGGGCTGGAGGACAGCCTCTATGACGGCCGCCAGCTGGCGAAATCCAACGCCGACCAGGTGCGCCGTATTCGCGGCATTCTCGACGGGCTGTCGCTGGACGTCGCCACACCGGCGGAGGCGCGCGACATGCTGGCGCTGAAGGGTGGCGACCGGGTAGGCTTCTAGGGGCGCACCGGATCGCGTGGTAAAAGGAGGCTGACATGGAAAGGATTCTGGTCTCAGCCTGCCTGCTCGGCAGCCACGTCCGCTACAACGGCTCTTACCGGCTCAGCAACCATCCGGTATTGACGCGATGGCAGGCGGAAGGGCGGGTCGTGCAGATCTGCCCCGAGGTTGCGGCAGGCTTCTCCACGCCGCGCCCGCCGGCGGAAATTCGCGGCGCAGGCGACGCTGTGCTACACGGCCAAGGCCAAGTCGTCGAGCAGACAGGGAACGATGTGACCGCACTCTATCTCGAAGCCGGTCAGATTACGCTGGAACTCGCCCGGGAAACCGGATGCCGCTATGCCGTTCTCACCGACGGCAGCCCGTCCTGTGGCTCCAGCTTCGTCTATGACGGCAGTTTTTCGGGTAACCGCGTGGCCGGCCGCGGCACGACC
This sequence comes from Mesorhizobium sp. CNPSo 4684, assembly GCF_057784315.1. Lineage (NCBI taxonomy): Bacteria > Pseudomonadati > Pseudomonadota > Alphaproteobacteria > Hyphomicrobiales > Phyllobacteriaceae > Mesorhizobium > Mesorhizobium sp. CNPSo 4684. The sequence continues at coordinate 149,439 of NZ_JBWLUX010000005.1, forward strand.
ACCGCGCTCCTGGAAGCCAACGGCATTCGCGTCTTTTCGGAAGACGATATCGGCAAACTTGACGATCTCCTGAACGGCTCAGCCGGAACCGTGGCCTGATCCATGGCGAAGGAGATCAGCATGACCGGCGATATCGTCATCCGCCGCGGCACCATCAAGGACGTCGACACCATCTACGCCGCGCTTCTTCGCCTCGGCGCCCATATCGGCGCGCATCAGGAAATCACCTCCACCGCCGATGATCTCCGCCGTTACGGTTTTGGCGAAAGGCCTGCCTTCTCCACCCTGATCGCCGAGATCGGCGGCGAATTTGCCGGGCTGTGCCTCTCTTTCCCGATCTTCTCGACCTGGATGGGACGGCCCGGCGTCTATATCCAGGACCTCTATGTCGAGGACCGGTTTCGCGGCCGCAAGATCGGCGAAAAGCTGCTGCGCCGGGTCGCGCGCGACTGCCGCAGCGATGGCGGCGCCTATCTCAGGCTGTCGGTCGACACCGACAATGACGGTGCCAAGGCGTTTTATGAGAAGCTCGGCATTGGCTGGGCGCATTACGAGCAGACGCAGAAGATCGTCGGCGAGGCCTTTTTCGCTTTTGCCGATGCAGTGCAGGATGGGGAAACGGAATGAAAGCCTTCTTTGCCGACGAGCAGAAACGCCACGACCCGAAGGCCTTCCTGTCCAGCGGCGCGCCGCAACCCAATCCCGAACAGCCAGAGCGTGCCGAACGGTTGTTAGCCGGCGCAAGAGCTACCGGATTGACGATCGAACGGCCCAGAGATCATGGCCTCGGGCCGGTGGCGGCCGTGCACACGCCCGAATATCTCGCCTTCCTCGAACATATTTTCGCGCGCTGGCAGCGCATTGAAGGCGCTTCGGCGGAAGTCATTCCCAACATCCATCCGTTGGCGCGCGACGGCGCCTATCCTGCCTCGGCGGTCGGCCAGGCCGGCTACCACATGGCCGACACCGCTTGCCCGATTTCGGCCGAGACCTGGCAGAGCGCGCTGTGGAGCGCCTGGAGCGCGGTCGAGGCAGCCGAGGCGGTGATATCAGGCGCGCCTGCCGCCTATGCGCTCTGCCGCCCGCCCGGCCACCATGCCTTTGCCGATGTCGCCGGCGGCTTCTGCTTCATCAACAATTCGGCGGTCGCGGCGCAAGTGTTGCGCAAGCAGGCAGCGCGGGTAGCGATCCTCGATGTCGATCTGCATCACGGTAACGGCACGCAAGGCATTTTTTACGCGCGGCCCGACGTGTTGACGGTGTCGCTGCATGCCGATCCTGTGCGCTTCTATCCGTTCTTCTGGGGCCATGCCGACGAGCGCGGCGAAGGGCCGGGCCTCGGCTATAATTTCAACCTGCCACTGCCGCGCAAATCCGCCGATGCGGCGTTTCTCGAAGCACTTGGTGTAGCGTCCCAGCGTATCCGCGCCTTCGCGCCGGACGCGCTGGTCGTGGCGCTCGGTCTCGACGCGTTCGAGGGTGATCCGTTCGGCGGGCTGTCGGTGACCACACCCGGCTTCTCGCGCATCGGCGAGGCAATCGCCAAGCTCGGCCTGCCGACGGTGATCGTGCAGGAAGGCGGTTATCTCTGCGACGCGCTCGGCGACAACCTCGCCGCATTCCTCACCGGTTTCGGCGGCAAACAGCGCTGATTCAGCTACGCTGTTGCCTCAGCATGGCGACGACCCGGTGCACGCTTTCCAGCGTCTCGTCGATCTCCGCTGCCGAGTTGTAGTGCGCGATTCCGATGCGCACGACGCCTTGCTCGGCCGGAATGCCGAGCTGATGGACGATCTCCCAGGCGTAGTTGTGGCCTGACCACAGGAAGATGTTTTCGGCATTCAGCTGCCGCACGATCGTCTCCGGCACGATGCCGTCGACCGTGAAGGACACGGTCGGCACGCGCTCATTGACACGTGCAGGATCGGTGATGCCGCGGATGGTCAGGCCCTCGATGTCCGACAGGCCTTCAATCAGCCTCAGCGCCAGCGGATTCTCGTGGGCGATCGAGACTTCGAATGCCTTGGCAATCTTGCGTCTGCGCGAACCGCTCTCACCGGCGGCCGCGCCGAGATCGGCGAAATAGTCGACCGCGGCGGTCAGCCCGGCCATCAGCTCGATCTGCGGCGTGCCGAGTTCGAAACGCTCCGGCAGGCCGTTGGACGAGCAGCGGCATTTGTAGGGTTTCAGTGCGTCGATGACGTCGCGGCGGCCCCAAAGGATGCCCATATGCGGGCCGAAGAATTTGTAGGCGGAGCAGACCAGGAAATCGCAGCCGAGCTCCTGCACGTCGATCAGGCCGTGCGGCGCGAACTGCACGGCATCGACATAGACCAGCGCGCCGGCCCGTTTGGCGATCGCCGTCAGGGCCTTCACCCGGTTGATCGAGCCGGTGAGGTTGCAAGCGTAGTTCAGCGCGACGAGTTTTGTCTTGCTGGTAAGCAAAGCGCTGAGCGCCGTCTCCTCGACCTGCCAGCTCTTCTCGTCGAAAGGCAGGAAGCGCAGGACGAGGCCGAGGTCTTCGGCCAGTTGCAGCCAGGGCGAGACATTGCCCTCATGGTCCATGCGGGTGACGATGATCTCGTCGCCCGGCTTGAACCCGCGGCCGAGCGTGCGCGACATGTGATAGGTCAGCGTCGTCATGTTGGCGCCGATGATGATTTCTTCAGCGCTTGCCGCACCCAGGAAATCGGCCATCGCCGCATGCGCGTCGTCGACCACTTTTTGCGCCGCCACAGTCGTTTCGAAATAGCCGCCGAGATTGGCGTTGGTGGTCAAGAGACAGCGGGCCACCGCATCGGCGACCGCTTGCGGCACTTGCGTGCCGGCCGGATTGTCGAGATAGATGCGCCGGCGACCTTTGTCGGTCAGGTCCAGCGCCGGAAATTTTCTCCTGACGGTCTCTAGCGGAAAATCCATAACTGTCCCCTTCCCTTTGTCTTTGCTCGGCAATTCCGCCCGGACGGCTTGCCTATGGGCACGGATTGCCGACGCGCTGGTGGATCGCATCGACGGCCTTCTGCATCTCGTCGGTCCACGTCACGTCCGCTGAAGACAGCGCCATCTCGAGCTGCGCAATCGTCGTCGCGCCGATGATGCTGGAGGTAACAAATGGCCGGCTGGCGACATAGGCATTGGCAAACAGCGCCGGTTCGAGGCCGAAGGAGCGCGCCAGCTCATTGTATTCGAGCTGCGCCTCGGCGGCATTCGGCGTCTCGTAACGCTGGCCGCGGTTGAACAGCTGTGAGCGCGAGCCTTGCGGGCGCGCGCCATGGTCGTATTTGCCGGTGAGATAGCCTTGCGCCAGCGGCGAATAGGCGAGAAAGCCAACCTCTTCGCGTTCGCAGACCTCGGCGAGGTTCACCTCAAAGGTGCGGTTGACGAGATTGTAGGCGTTCTGCAGCGAGACGACGCGCGGACCGAGGCCCTTATCGGCCTCGGCGATGAAGCGCATGACGCCCCAGGAGCTTTCGTTCGACAGGCCGAGATGGCGGATCTTTCCCGCCTTCACCAGCTCCTCGAAGACGGCCAGTGTCTCGGCGATCGGCGTCTCGCCGGCCGACGCGCCAACGGCGTCGGCGCGGCGCGGCGTGGCGCCGACGCGGGTCGGGTTGGCGCCCCAGGGGATGTCGCGTTCCGGCCAGTGGATCTGGTAGAGATCGAGATAGTCGGTGCCGAGCTTGGCCAGCGATTTGTCGATGGCGTCAAAGATGTCGGCGCGCACCAGTTTTGACGGCCGGTCGCCACGAAACCAGCGGTTGGCGGTGCGGCCGACCACTTTCGAGGCGAGGATGACCTTGTCGCGATTGCCCTTGGCCTTCATCCAGCTGCCGATGAACCTCTCCGTCCGCCCCTGCGTCTCCTCTTTCGGCGGGATCGGGTAGAGCTCGGCGGTGTCGATGAAATTCACGCCGCGCTCAAAGGCCAGATCCATCTGCGCATGCCCTTCGGCCTCGGTGTTCTGCTGGCCCCAGGTCATCGACCCCAGGCAGATCTGGGTAACAAGAAGATCGGTCCGACCGAGACGGCGTTTGTGCATGGAATTTCTCCGGCGGGAATTTTTGCGCGGCTGCGCGGGAAGGAAGCCACACCATAGGCAAAGCAGAGGCGCTCTCCAAGCCTCAGCCGACCGACTTTTGTGCGAGCCCTGGAAAAGTCAGCGCCGGGCGCCGGCCACCGCGCGCCGCTTGGCTTCGTCGATCAGCATGTTGGCGACCTGCATGCGGATCATGGCGCGCTGGCGCAGATGCGGCGCGACGCGATCAGGATGATTGGCAAAGGCAAAGCTGCGGCGCATGCGGCCGAGATCGGCGTTCTTGACGGGATGATCGAGACCGAGCTCGACGGCGATCGCCTCGGGATCGATCGGCGGCAGTCTTTCCTCGGGCTTTGCTTCCTCGCCGGCCAGTGCCAGCTTGGCCTGGTCGAGAAGTGCGGCGAATTCGGCGGCAAGATCGGACCCAGACTCGCGATATTCGGCGGTGAAGGTTTCGCCGGAGACCTTGATGCGGCCGGAATGAAGCTCGTCGGCCACGGACAGATAGTCGAACGGGATCGACGGCCGCGCGCCTGTCTCCTCACCAGCCTCGTCCTTGTCGGAGGCGACGAACAGATCGTCGAGCAAGGAAGCGAAATCCCGCTTGGCGCCGATGTCAGCCTCCCCCTCGTTTTGCGCATGTGAATAGAGCCAGCCGCACCATAGAACCGGCTCGTTAAAAATGAATGCCACTGATCTTAACCAGTTTAGGCGTTCGCCAGACTTGCGCGGGCCGCCTGATGGTGCGGGAAGCTCAACAAAAAGCCGGACTGCACTTTCACGCAGCCCGGAAAATTCGCCAGGAGTGGCGAGGAAAAGCCGGCCATGTGCCAGCGTCTACGCATACGGTCGGCATCAGCCAAAAGTTTCAACCAATGAGCTGATTGTGCCGGAAAGAAATCGCCTGGCATGGCTGCCATGCAAATGCTGCACTGCACAATCTTCATATTTTCCCTATATTCGGTGCCGTGGAGGGTCAACTAAGGGGCCGAATCATGGGGTTCTTCACTGAAATGTTTGCTCGTCCGCGTCCGCAGGAGCATCAGCGTTACCGCTCGGCACTGGCTTTGCTGCATTCGATGAGCAACGCCGACCGCGCCGACGTCGGCATCAAGCCGGCCGATTTCCCGCGCATCGCGCGCGAAATGTCGATGCGCTGAACCAGCGCAAGACGAGGTTTCCCGGCAGCGACCGGGAAACCTCGAAACGTCGAATTCCTCAACGATTGCCGAGGTAGGCACCCTTGGTCAGCGGCACGCCGTTGTGGCGCAAGATGTCGTAGGCCGTCGTGACGTGGAAATAGAAGTTGGGCATGGCGACATGCAGCAAATACTGCAGTCCGGGCATCGAAGCCTCGCGCTGGCCAAACTTCAATTCGACGATCCTGTCATCCGAGCCATCGAATTCGGTGACCGAGAACGACGCCAGAAGCTCGAGCGTCTTGGCCAGGCGCGCCTGAAGCTCGGCGAAGGTCGCTTCATTGTCCTCGTATTTCGGCACGTCGCGGCGGGCCAAGCGCGACGGCGCGCCCTTGGCGTGGTCGGTTGCGACCTGCACCTGCCTCACCAGCGCGTACATGTCCGGCGCCAGCCTTGCGGTCAAAAACACCTGCGGGTCGATCTTGCGGTCGGCCGCGTTCTGTTCGGCAGTCGACAGCACGGTTGAGAGCGCCTTCAGCCTGGCCGAAAACACCGGCACCGAGGCCTCGTACATCGATATCGTCATCTTGATTCTCCCTGCGGCCCGAGCGCCGAAGGCGCGACCTAGCGCTTTCGCCGACGATTGTTCAAGCCACTGCAGCCATGCGTCACCGCGCCGCCGCAATCAGTGTGGTAGAATCTTCGTTACCGTGCGGAGATTCCCGATGAAGCGCATCTTTCTCGCAGCAGTTGCACTCTTCTCCCTTGCCACGATACGCCAAGCCGCGCTGGCAGCCGAAGACACACCCGAAGTGCCCTACGTCGACGACCGATCAAGCGCCGAGGCCGTGATCCGCTCGCTCTACAACGCCATCAGCCGGCACGAATTCGCGCGCGCCTGGGGCTATTATGGCGATACAAAGCCGGCAAAGGATTTTGACACTTTCGTCAAGGGCTATGACGGCACCGACAAGGTCGATGTTGAAACCGGCGACGTTTCCGATGAGGGCGCGGCCGGCAGCATCTATTACAGCGTCCCGGTCGCCATCCGCGCCACCGACAAGGACGGCAACGAGGCGGTGTTCGCCGGCTGCTACACGCTGCGCCAGGTCAATGCCCAGGTCCAGGCCCCGCCGTTCCAGCCGCTCTTCATCGACAAGGGTGCACTGAAGCCGTCCAAGGCCGATTTCGAGGAGGCGCTGCCGGCAAGCTGCGGCGACGGACCGCCGCCGCCAAAGAAGGATATCGCGCTCGAACAGGCCAAGAAGGCTTTCCTGGCGACTTATGGCGACCAGTGCGACAAGCAATTTCTCGGCGAGGAGCCGAACGCTTTTTCGATCAAATACAAGGACAAGGATGCGGCTGAAGGCGATCCCGACAAGGAGACACGGCTTTTCGAATTCTCCTGTTCTGCCGCTGCCTACAATACCGCCTCGGTCTACTACATGACCGACGCGCTTGGCGGCGTGCTGCAGCTGCAGTTCGCCGAACCGGAACTGGATATCCGTTACGAGAACAACGACAGCGACGGCAAACTGCTCGGTGTGACCGTCACCGGCTTCCACACGACCGGCTGGGCGACCAATCCCGAATATGACGAAGAAACCAGGACGATCCGAACGTTCAACAAATGGCGTGGTGTCGGCGATGCCTCCGACAGCGGCACCTATCTGTTCCGCAACGGTGATTTTTCGCTGGTCCAGTACGACGTGGACGCGTCCTATGACGGCGAGGAAAACCCGCAGACGGTGGTCGACTACAACACCGCGCCTTGATCGATTGCCATCGGCTCAGGGCGCTTTCGACAGCATCCAGTTCAGCGTTTCGCGCCAGTCGACCATGCGGATCGGCGTGCCGTGGGTGCCCGTTTCAAAACGGACGAAGTGTGTCGGATAGGGATAGGCTTTCGAGTTCGCGATGATCGAGCGGAAGAAGGCTTCCTGCTTCTCCACGGGAAAGACCGGGTCCTTGCTGCCCTGGCCGAAAAAGACCGGTACATGGCGCCTGTAGGCCGGGCTCGACAGGAAACTTTCATCCCATAGCGAGCCGAGCAGCAGCAGCCCGTTTATGCGCCGTCCCGTATCGTTGCGGCCGGCCAGCTTCCAGCACAGCGCGCCGCCCATCGAGCCGCAGGCGACGAAGATTTTTGCGTCCGGCGAGGCCTCGGCATAATGGGCGATCAGTGCGGCGACCTGGGCTGCGCCTTTGTCGCCGAAATCCGTGAAATCCGGTGACAGATAGAGGCCGCCATTGCCGGCCATCAGGTTCTTGATGCGGTTGAAATTGCCGCCGAAGGTGAAGTCGTCGACGCCCTGCTTGCGGCTGCCGCCCTGCCCGTGCAGGTAGAGCACGATGATGCCGGCGCCCTCGGTCCTGCCGACGGCGACATGCCTGACATCGCCGGCATCGGTCTTCAGCATCAAATCCTGCTGCACCTTGCGCACGCCGGTGTCGGTATACTGCGCGTGCACGCGCTTTTCCGGCACCTCGTCGCGGGCATTGATGTCACGCATCTCGCGGTAGTCGATGACCGTGTAGGCGCCCTTGTCCGTGGACGAGAGCGTCGCCGGATAGGCGAAGAGGTCGTCCTTGTAGGGTTTTAATTCGAGGGCATCGGCGTTGGCTGCGGACAGCGAAAGCGCGATTGCGCTCAGCAGCGCGCGGGAGAGTTGGAAGCGAAGAGCCATCCCTCAGCCATGCGTTTTTCAGCTTCGGTTTGTCAATCCTGCAGCACGCCGCCGGCGTCTTCCAGCGCCTCGCGGGTGTCGACATCGATCGATGCGCCGTCGCCGATCTCGACGTCGACCACATCAAGCCCTTCGGCTTCGACCAGATGGCGGGCGCCGGTGTCGCCTTCGAGATGGGCGATGGCTGGAAACAGCGCGCGCGGCAAAAGCACCGGATTGCCGCGGCGGCCGTCATGCGCGGCGCGCACGACAGAGCGGCCCTCGGCCTTACGGAAGGCCTCGATCAGCCTGTCGAGATCGGCCGAGGAGATGCCCGGCATGTCGCCGAGGACGATCATCGCACCGCCGGCATCGGCTCCAACCCGTGCGATGCCGGCTTTGAGCGACGAGGAGAGGCCGTCGGCGAAATCCGGATTGTCGGCGAAGATCACGTCCAGGCCAGCCAGGGCCTGGCGCACCCGCTCGCGCTGATGGCCGGTGACGACAATGGTGCTGGATGCCTTCGAACCAAGCGCGCGTTCGGCGGTGCGGCGCACCAGCGGCTTGCCGTCGAACAGCGCCAGAAGCTTGTTGGACCCGCCCATGCGGCTGGAACGGCCGGCGGCGAGAAGCACGATCTCGACCTTCAGCCCGGCTCTCGCCGGCAACGGCTCGCGCGGCTGCGGCCGGGTCGGGATCTCCATCAGGAGTCCTCCGACACCCATGCCGGCGATATCCCTGGCGGTCACGTCGAGCCCGGCGATCAGCCGGTCGAGCACCCAGTCGAAGCCGTTCTCCTTGGGGCTGCGGGCACAGCCCGGCGCGCCGATGACGCGCTTGCCATCAAGCGTGCCGAGCACCAGCAGATTGCCGGGATCGACCGGCATGCCGGCGCGGATGACCGTGCCGCCAGCCCTCTCGATTGCCGCCGGAACGACATCGGCAAAATCGCTCATCGCCGAAGCGCCGAAGATCACCACCATGTCGTTGTCGCGCGCCAACGCGGCCGCGGCCTCGGCGACGGGCGCAACCTCGTGCGGCGTGCGGCGCTCGGCGGTCAGCCGGGCGCCGGAGCGCGCCAGCCGCGCCTCGGTGACGCGCAGCGTCTTGTCGAGGACGCTGGCCTTGATGCCCGGCAGCACCGTCTGGATGACGCCGATGCGCACCGGCTGGTAGGCATTGACGGCGAAGATCTCGCCGCCTGCGCAGATTTTTACCACCGCATCGACCAGGGCCGAGGCAACGGCGAACGGGATGATCTTGACCGTCGCCACCATCTGGCCCTTCTCGACCGGGGCGTGTTGCGCCAGCGTGGCGATGGTCATGGTCGGATCGACGGCGTTGATGGCGTCTATCATTGCGGCGTCGACGGTGAAGACACCGGCCGACTTGGCATGGAGGTTGACGCGGCCGGTTGCAGCCGGTTTAGCTTCGATGTTGCGGTGGCGCATGCTTGCGGCGATCTGCTCGGCCGCCGCATCCTCGCTGAGATCATCGGCTGCAAGCACCGCCGCGACGATCTCGGCAATACCGGCTGCTTTCAGCGCCGAGACGTCCTCGGCGCTCAGCCTGTGCGCCTTGCGGAAACGTCGCTCGCCGGCCGTGGTGGCATGCGCCAGCACCGCGCCTTCGGCCTGGTCGATCGGAACCGGCCCGAATTTCACGCCGCAGCGCCTTTCGCTTCAAGACCGCGCGAGCGAAAGGCGTGGATGGTCTGCGCCAGCACGGCAACAGCAATTTCAGCCGGGCTGGCGGCACCGATGTCGAGGCCGATCGGCGCGTGAATGCGGCCGATCTGGTCGGCGCTGGCGCCCAGCGCCAGCAGGCGCTCGACGCGCTTGGCGTGGGTTTTGCGGCTGCCGAGCGCGCCGATATAGAAGCAATTGGCATCGAGTGCCGCCTTCAGCGCGAAATCGTCGATCTTCGGATCATGGGTAAGGGCGGCGAGCGCCGTGTAGCTGTCGAGCGGTTGGCGCTTCAGCACATCCTCAGGCCATTCGGCATGCAGCGCGACATCGGGAAATCGGTCCGGCGTGGCAAAGGCGGTACGCGGATCGACGATTTCGAGGGGATAGCCGGCGATCTTTGCCATGGGCGCCAGCGCCTGGCTGATATGGACGGCGCCGATCACCACCAGGCGCGGTTGCGGCAGATGCGCGTTGAGAAAGAAGGTCCGTCCCTCTGCCTCGATCGAGCCCGAACTGCCCGACCGAAACGCCTTGGCGATCGCTTGCCCGAGTTCGCCGGCGACAGAATCGCCCTCGCGCACGATGCGGTCGCGGCCGTCGCCGAGATCGGTGACCAGAATCGCGGCGCGGCGGGCGCGGCGTTCTGCATTCAGTGTTTTGAGGGCGTAGGGATCCATCAGCGGTCAGCCCAGTCTTTCCACATAGACCTTGATGCGGCCGCCACAGGATAGGCCGACCTGCCAGGCGGTTTCGTCGGCAACGCCGAATTCCAACATCCTGGCTTTGCCGGAATCGATGACGTCGATCGCCTCGCTCACCACGGCACCCTCGACGCAGCCGCCGGAGACCGAGCCGTGGAAATTGCCTTCGGCATCGATGACCAGATGGCTGCCGACAGGCCTCGGCGCCGAACCCCAGGTCTCGACCACGGTGGCAATGGCGACATCCTTGCCATCCTTCATCCAGCCTTCCGCGATGATCAGCGGGTCGCGGGCCTCATCGAGATAGATGCTGTTGTCCATGATCGCTTCTCTCAGAGTCTGTTTTTGCAGAAGTAAACATATGGCTATGCTGCGCGCCTGATGCCAGCTTCCAGCCAGCGGCGCGGATCGACCGAAGCAGCCGATTTCTTGTCCAGCGAGGCGCAGAGGTCGGCCAGCGCATCGAGATTGTGCACCGAGCGGAACTCATCGACATGCGGCAGCATCGCCTTGACGCCCCGGGCGCGGGCCTCGAAGCCGTCGAAGCGCAGCAAGGGGTTCAGCCAGATCAGCCGCCGGCAGGATTTGTGCAGTCGCTCCATCTCTTCCGACAGGCCGGTGACATCGTCGCGCTCCAGCCCGTCGGTGATCAAAAGCACCACCGCGCCCTGCCCCAGCACACGGCGCGACCACTGCTTGTTGAACTTGGCCAGCGTGTCACCGATGCGGGTGCCGCCGGACCAGTCCTTGACCGCCGCCGAGCAGTCGGCAAGGGCGGCATCGGGGTCGCGATGGCGCATCTGCCGGGTCAGATTGGTAAGCCGCGTGCCGAAGACGAAGGTGTGCACGCGCCGGCGCTTGTCGGTCAGCGCATGCAGGAAATGCAGGAAGATGCGCGTGTACTGGCTCATCGACCCGGAAATATCGGCGAGCACGACCAGCGGCGGATGCACCTCACGGGCCGAGCGGAATTTCGGCAGGATCAAGTCGCCACCAGTGCGCGCGGCCGACCGCATCATGGCGCGCGGATCAATGCGGCGGCCATGCGGGTCGGCCTTGAACCGCCGCGTCCGCACCATGTCGAAGGGCAGTCGCAGCTGGGCGATAGCCTTCTTGGCTTCGGCCATCTCGGCGGCGTCCATCTGGGCAAAGTCCTTGCCGCGCAGCACCTCGTTGCCGGAGAAGCTGAAGCGAGCGTCGACTTCGAACTCAGGGATTTCCTTGACCGGCCGGTTCTTATGATGGCCTTCGAACATCGCCTGGCTGACGCGGTTCTCGGCCGCGCGGGGTTTTTGCTTCTCCCTGGTGTCGGGCGCCACCGGCGAAAACATCGCCAGCAGCTTTTCGATCAGTTCGCGCGATTTCCAGAACAGCCGGAAGGCTTCGTCGAAGACAGGATGATCCTCGTGCCTGGACACCAGCACGGCATGCAGCGTCCAGTAGAAATCGTCGCGAGAGCCGATGCCGGCGGCGAGCACCGCCTCGATCGCATCCTTGACCGAGGCCGGCCCGACGCGCATGCCTGATTTGCGCAAGGTGCGGGCGAAATAGACGATGTTGTCGGCTATGCGCCCGTCTTCCGTCGCCTCTCTGGGGTCGGCCACTTTGGGGTAGGCACCCGGCGCCTTCACTATCCTACTCCGCCGCCGCAAGCTCGGCCTTGACCTCGTCGAGGATGCGCCGGCCCTCGCCCGCGCCGATGCGGGCAATGTCGTCCTGGTATTTCAGCAAAACGCCGATTGTGTCGGATACGGTCTCGGGGTCTAGCGCCACCTTGTCGAGTTCGGTCAGCGCGCCGGCCCAGTCGATGGTTTCGGCAACACCCGGCGCCTTGAACAGCTCGACCTGGCGCAATTTCTGGATGAACGACACCACTTCGGCTGAAAGCCGGCTGTTGGCTTGCGGCACCTTGCGGCGCACGATCTCCAGCTCGCGCTCGGCGTTGGGATAGTCGACCCAATGATAGAGGCAGCGCCGCTTCAGCGCGTCATGGATTTCGCGGGTGCGGTTGGTGGTGATGATGACGATCGGCGGTTCCTCCGCCTTGATCGTGCCGAGCTCGGGCACCGTCACCTGGAAGTCGGACAGGATCTCGAGCAGGAACGCCTCGAAAGCCTCGTCGGTGCGGTCGAGCTCGTCGATCAGGAACACCGGGGCAGCACCGGCCTTGCCGGTCAGCGCATCGAGCACCGGGCGGCGGATCAGGTATTTTTCGGAGAAGACATTGCGCTCCATGTCGGAGCGGTCGACCGAGCCTGCCGCCTCCTCCATACGAATCTCGATCATCTGCGCGGCGTAGTTCCACTCGTAGACAGCGGAGGAGACGTCGAGGCCTTCATAGCATTGCAGGCGGATCAGCCGGCGGCCGAGCGCCTGCGCCAGCACCTTGGCGATCTCGGTCTTGCCGACGCCGGCCTCACCTTCGAGGAACAGCGGCCGCTGCATACGCAGCGAAAGGAACAGGACCGTTGCCAGCGAGCGGTCCGCGACATAGTCCGCACCGGTCAGGAGATCGAGCGTTTCGTCGATCGTCCGCGGCGCGGGGCGCGGTTTCAGCTCGGTCATTCTTTCTCCGTTGACGCCTCTGCTCCGTTTTCCAGCACGTGGTAGTCGCGGGCGTGGTAGATCAGCGGCCGCAAATTATCGCCCATGCGCAGACCTGTCACCTTGCCAAAAAGCACACGATGGGTGGCGAGATCCTTGGTGTCGATCAATTCGCAGTCGAAAACGGCGAGAGCGCCTTTAAGCGTCGGCGCACCGGTCGATATGACGTCCCACTCGCCGAGCGCAAAACGCGCACCGGACGACAGGCCGGTCAGGCCTGAAAACGCCACCGATAGCGGCTGCTGGTGCGAAGCCAGTGTGTTCAGCGCAAACCGGCCGTTTTGCACGAAGAGCTCGTTCTTGGCATTTTCGCGGTTGAGACAGACGAGAACCGTCGGCGGCGTGTCCGACACCGAGCAGGCGGCGATCACCGTCGTGCCGCGCTTGCCGGCGGGACCGTCGGTGGTCACCACATGGACGTGACCGGCAAAATGCGCCATCGCGTCGCGATAGGCCTGCGGCCCTATGTCGTTCAACTTCAGCACCGATGATTTTCCATAAGCAGAAACCCAAGCGTTATATATGGCGGCACACAATAGGCCACAAGCGAAGTGCTTGACGCCAATCCGCAAATTCGCGTGTTGCGCCTGGGGCGGGCAGCCTTTAGGTCTTGGCGCAAGAGACGCTGGAAGCATGCGACCGGCACGGAGGAATTCTCGTAGGAATGCGACCCCTAACAGCTGTAATAGCGGCACTGCTCTGGCTGTTGCCGGCAAGCGCAGGCGCTGAGACGCTGCTAGTCGGCGTCGCCGCGCCCCTGTCCGGTCCGTCGGCGATCCTCGGCAAGCAGATAGAGGCCGGCGCTGGCCTGGCAGCTGAAGCCAACGGCGCCGAGATCAAGACGGTTGATGATGCCTGCACCGCCGATGGCGGCGCTGCCGCCGCCAGGGAATTCGCCGCTGCGAAGGTCAACATCATCGTCGGCTTCCTCTGCACCGAGGCAATCCAGGCGGCGCTGCCGATCCTGAAGGACGCCAACATACCAGTCGTCACTGTCGGCGTGCGCACCGAAAGCCTGACCGATCGCCGCGCCAAGACCGGCTGGCCGGTCTATCGGCTGGGGCCGCGGGGCGACGACGAACGCAATGCGGTGGCCGCCATCCTCACCCGGCTGTGGCAGAACGAACTGTTCGCCATCGTCGATGACGGCACCATCTATGGCCGCGAAATCGCCGAGACATTGCGGGCAGCAGCCGAGCAGGCGGCGCTGAAGCCGGTCTTCACCGACACGTTCCGGCCGCAACTCGACAACCAGATCGGGCTGATCGGACGCCTGAAGAAGGCGGGCGCGACGCATGTCTTTGCCGGCGGCGACGGCGACGACATCGCGATTATGGGCCGTGACGCCGGCCAGCTCGAGGCCGGCGTCACCTTTGCCGGCGGCGAGAACTTGCGCACGCCACCCGGTGACGTGCCTTACGCCGTCGGCACGCTGATGATCGCGCCGCCGGAATGGGCCGATGTCGCCGATCCCAAGGTGTTGGCCGCCTTTGCCGCCAAAAACCTTGCGCCGGAAGGCTATACGCTACCAGCCTACGCTGCGGTGGAGATCGCCAAAGCAGCCTTGGCAGCCTCCGAGACCTCTGGCAAGCCGCTGGCCGACGCGCTGACCGCGCATGATTTCACCACAGCGATCGGTCCGCTGCGGTTCGACGACAAAGGCGATCTGACCCGAAACCTCTATCGCGCCTTCCGCTTCGACGGGACGCGTTTCGTGCCGGCGGAGACAAATTGATGTTCCGCACCGGGCCGCGCAATCTGATCACCGATGTCTCCGGCCTGCGGGTCGGCAACGCCAGCGATGCCAGGCTGAAATCGGGCGTTACGACCGTGCTGTGCGACGACCCGGCGGTCGGAGGCGTGCAGATCCTCGGCGGCGCGCCCGGCACGCGCGAGACCGATTTGCTCGAGCCGCATAATTCCATCGAGGCGGTGCATGCCGTGGTGCTTTCGGGTGGCTCGGCCTTCGGCCTCGACGCCGCCTCGGGCGTGCAGGCGGCGTTGCGCGAAAAGGGCATCGGCGTCGATGTCGGCGGTTTTCGCGTGCCGATCGTGCCGGCGGCGATCCTGTTCGACCTGCGCAATGGCGGCGACAAGGATTGGGGTCGCTATCCGCCCTACCGCGACCTCGGCTATGAGGCGGCGCAAAATGCTGTCACCGACTTTCCGCTCGGCACCGTCGGCGCCGGTACCGGCGCGCTCAGTTCCGGGCTGAAGGGCGGCCTGGGCTCGGCCTCGACCGTGCTCGACAGCGGCGTCACCATCGGCGCGCTGGCCGCCGCGAACCCGACCGGCTCGGTGACGATAGCGCGGACGCGTTATTTCTGGGCCGCACCGTTCGAGATCGGCGATGAGTTCGGCGGACTTGGCTATCCCTCGCCAATGCCGGGCGACGCCAGGCGGATCCTTTTGAAATACCGCGACAGGCGTGTGGGTGGGACCGGCGAGGCCGGCGGCAACACCACCATCGCCGTCATTGCCACCGACGCCGTGCTGACCAAGGCGGCGGCCAAACGGCTGGCCATATCGGCGCATGACGGCTTCGTGCGCGCCATCTGGCCGGTGCACACGCCGGCCGACGGCGACCTGGTGTTCGCGCTGGCAACCGGCAAGAGTGGTATCGAGCTTGGCGCCGACGATGCCGTCGACTTCTTTGCCGCCGCCGGCGCCACCATGGCGCGTGCCATCAGCCGCGGCATCCATGCCGCGACGCCGGCCGATGGCGATCTGTTTCCGGTGTGGTCCTCGCGCTGAATTGCCGATCAGGTACCGCAGATCAGGTCGGGTCGGATTTTTCTTCCTCGAAGCTGACCGCAACGTCCGAATTCGCCGACAGCCAAACTTTTTGGCCATCGACCTCGGCCAGCAGACTCAGGGGAATGTAGTGGTGGTGGCCTTTGTGCCGACCCATGCCGCTGTCGGCCTTGGTCAGCTTGATCCGGTCGCCCTCGACCTTGTCGACGGTGCCGAGATGAACGCCGTCGGCGCCGACCACTTCCATATGTTCGCGAATCTTGCTGGCCTCGGTCATGGGGAGTTCTCCTTTTGAAAGCGATCGACGATAACAAACAGAGGCGCAATTGGATGCATCGCCTTTTGCATAGCACGATGTTTTGACTGTCTCATGATAGGGAACGATCGAACCATGGCGGCCGGAGCGGAACCCCGATGCGAAATCTTGTCCTGATTGGCGTTTGCCTGCTGGTGCAGCTGGCATCTGGCATCGCCGCCCGGGCGGGCGATGTCGCCGAACTCGAGATCCTCGGTTTTACCAAGGATGGCGGTGTCTTCGCCTTCGAGGAATACGGCGTCGCGGATGGATCGGGCTTTCCCTATGCCAACCGCTACTACATCGACACCGCCGACGACACCTTCCTGAAAGGCACGCCGATTCGTGTCCGGCTGGAGGACGAGAACACCTCGCTGGACGCGGCCCGCCTCCAGGCAAGGCAGAAGGGCGAAGTCATCATTGCCCAGGCAGAACTTGCCGCGAACCGCGGCATCACCGCCGGCTTCAACCCGGTGACCGAATTGTCGGCCGACCCGTTCCGCATGGTGGTCAACCCGCGGCCGATCTTCTCGCCGGTCGACCCGCCGCTGGAATTCCGGCTCGACGAGATCGGCATGAACAATACCGCGGGCTGTGAGAGCCAGGGCGAGATCAACGGCTTTCGCCTGCTGCGTATCGAAGCCCGGGATGGCGGCCAGACGCATCTTCTGCATGAGGACAAATCGATCCCGAAAAGCCGCGGTTGCCCGAACGGCTACCGGATCGGCGCGGTTCAGACATTCTCCTTGGACAGCATCAGCGCCTATGCGGTGCTGATCGCGGTGCGCCAATACGGCTTCGAGGGGCCGGATTTCCGCTGGATCGCCGTGACCGGCCGCCTGTGACAGCGCTCGATCAACCCGGCTGGCGCCAGCGCGCCGGCAATCGCCTCCGCCGCGCGGTGCCGTCGACGGTCGCAGCGCTTCTCGGCGCCTTGCTGTGGGCCGTGGCGATGGGCGCTAGCGCACTGACCGGGCTTTGGCTCGACAATTGGGAAACGCCGGAAAAGATCCGCTTCGTCGTCCTGCTCTATGCCATGGGCGCAGCACTTGCCTTCCCCTTCGGCCTGTTTGCGGCGCGGCTGCTCTCGCTCGGCCGGCCGTCGGAAGTGGCGTTTGCCGCCGCCTTCATCTGCCTGCTTGCCACGACACTCGCCTTCACTGGCGGGCTGTTTGCCCTGCAATACCGCTCCTACTACGCCGAATGGCACGCCGAGGCTTTCACCGTCCTCTGGGCGTTCGAACTGGTGTTCACCTCACTGACGGCGCTCTATCAGTTCGTGGTGCTGGGCGTGCGGCTCTATTTTCCACTCGGATTCATCGCGCTTGCCGTCGCCAGCGTGTGGTTTGCGCACCAGCAGCGTTGAGCATTTGGTCCGCCTCTGTTAGGAGGCGGACTTAACCACCGACATATCAGGACTGACGGATGATCCCTCGCTATTCCCGGCCGGAAATGGTCGCCATCTGGTCGCCGGAAACCCGCTTCCGCATCTGGTTCGAAATCGAGGCCCATGCCTGCGATGCGCTGGCTGAGTTGGGCGTCATCCCCAAGGAAGCTGCCAAGACCATCTGGGA
Source organism: Mesorhizobium sp. CNPSo 4684 (assembly GCF_057784315.1). Taxonomy (NCBI): domain Bacteria; kingdom Pseudomonadati; phylum Pseudomonadota; class Alphaproteobacteria; order Hyphomicrobiales; family Phyllobacteriaceae; genus Mesorhizobium; species Mesorhizobium sp. CNPSo 4684. The sequence continues at coordinate 166,896 of NZ_JBWLUX010000005.1, forward strand.
AAAGGGCAATGCGGCCAAATTCGATGTCGGCAAGATCGACGAGATCGAGGCCGTCACCAAGCATGACGTCATCGCCTTCCTGACCCATCTCGCCGAATTCGTCGGGCCGGATGCGCGTTTCATCCACCAGGGCATGACCTCGTCGGACGTTCTCGACACTTGCCTTGCGGTGCAGCTCAGCCGCGCCAGCGACATATTGCTCGCCGATCTGGATGGCCTGCTCGCCGCGCTGAAGCGCCGCGCCTTCGAGCACAAGGACACCGTCACCATCGGCCGCAGCCACGGCATTCACGCCGAGCCGACCACCTTCGGCATCAAGCTGGCGCAAGCCTATGCCGAGTTCTCGCGCTGCCGCGAGCGACTGGTGCACGCGCGGGAGGATATCGCGACCTGCGCCATATCGGGCGCGATCGGCACCTTTGCCAACATCGACCCCTATGTCGAAGAGCATGTGGCTAAAAAGCTGGGGCTGAAGCCGGAACCGGTGTCGACGCAGGTCATCCCGCGCGACCGCCACGCCACGTTCTTCGCCACGCTTGGCGTCATCGCCTCGTCGGTCGAGCGGCTGGCGACCGAGATCCGCCATCTGCAGCGCACCGAGGTGCTGGAAGCGGAAGAGTATTTTTCGCCGGGTCAAAAAGGCTCGTCGGCCATGCCGCACAAGCGCAACCCGGTGCTGACCGAAAACCTCACCGGCCTTGCCCGCATGGTGCGCTCCATGGCGCTGCCGGCGATGGAGAATGTGGCGCTCTGGCACGAGCGTGATATCTCGCACTCGTCGGTCGAGCGCATGATCGGACCGGACGCCACGGTGACGCTGGATTTCGCGCTGTCGCGGCTGACCGGCGTCGTCGACAAATTGCTGGTCTATCCCGACAACATGCTGAAGAACATGAACAAGTTCCGCGGCCTGGTGCATTCGCAGCGCGTGCTTTTGGCGCTGACGCAGGCCGGCGTATCACGCGAGGACGCCTACCGTCTGGTACAGCGCAACGCCATGAAGGTGTGGGAACAAGGCGCTGATTTCCTTGAGGAACTGTTGGCCGACCAGGAGGTCACCGCAGCGCTCCCCGAAGCCGAGATCCGCGAGAAATTCGACCTCGGCTATCACACCAAGCATGTCGACACGATCTTCAAGCGGGTTTTTGGGGAAGCTTAGCTTCCTTCTCCCCGTCACTATACGGGGAGAAGGTGCCGGCAGGCGGATGAGGGCGCGCGAACTTTTGCGATGATCGAAACCGCTCACGCGTGACAACCTCAGAACGTTTGCGCTGCCCCTCATTGCCCTGCCGGACGTTCGTCATTCGAAAAGCCAAGCAATTGGCTTTTCGTCCGCTTCGCGGACCATTCCTCAACTCCCCGTATAGTGACGGGGAGAAAGACGATTTCACCGCCGCTTTCGCCAACCGCCAACGTTGTCTAATCACGCCTTGCCGGGAACCGTCCTGATCACCGTGCCCCACGGATCCTCGCGGCTCGTTTCCTTGGTCACATTGTCCGACCGCATCTCGACCCAGGCCAGGCCCGAGCGAGACGGGTCGCGGCGGCCGGCACCTGAACTGTGCCAGGCATTGGCCCCGATATGATGGTGGTAGCCGCCGGACGACAGGAACACGGCCTGACCGCCATATTTGGCGACCGTGTCGAAGCCGAATTCCTGGTGCCACCAGGCCTCGGCGTCCTCCGGCCTGCCGACGCGCAGGTGGACATGGCCGACTATGCTGTTTTGCGGCGCGCCCTGCCAGCCGGCGTCGCCGGCCGGCACGCTGGCGGCCACGGCGGCCAGATTCAGCCGCTCGGTCGCCATGGCGATCTTGTCGCCGTTCCACTTCCACTCCTCCGGCAGGCGGTCTCTATAGATTTCAATGCCGTTGCCTTCGGAGTCAGTCAGGTACAGCGCCTCGCTGACCAGATGGTCGGAGGCGCCCTCGATGCGGATCTTGTTGGCGGCGGCGTGGTTGATCCAGCGGCCGAGATCGGCGCGGCTGGGCAGCAGGAAAGCGGTGTGGAACAGGCCGGCGCTGCGCTGGTCGTCTGGCTTGGCCGCCGCGTCAGGCTCGATGACCAGCAACGGGCGATCGGCGGCGCCCAGCGTGATCGCGCCGTCGGCACGGCTCAACTCCTGCAGGCCGACAACGGCACGGTAATAGGCGGCGAGGCCCTCGGCGTCGCGCGCCTTCAGGCCAACGCGTGACACACTGACGGGGGTAGTCGCAGCAAAAGGCAGTTCGCTCATAAAACTCTCCATTCGGCGCACTGTCCAAGGCGCCTCAGCAATTCTGTCGATGGTCCAGATCTGACATCTGAGATCGTCTATCCCGATCGTTCACACAAGACGGAAAGAATCGAACAGGTTGTTCACAATTGTGATGCATCGCATTGCATCGACATGGTTGCACGAGACGGAGCCGCTCGCTATCTCAGCGGCATGAAAGTCAAAGACGCAGATATCTTGATCGTGCCGGGCTACACCAATTCAGGCCCGGAACACTGGCAGACACGCTGGCAGTCCAAACTGTCGACGGCGCGCCGGGTCGAGCAGGCCGAATGGTCGAAGCCGGTGCGCGAGGACTGGACAGCGAGCGTGGCGAACGCCGTCAACGAAGCCGAGCGGCCGGTGGTGATCGTTGCCCATTCGCTGGGCGTGGCAGCCGCGGTGCAGGCCATTCCGCAATTCAGGAAGCCGGTCGCCGGCGCATTTTTTGTCGCGCCTCCCGATGTCGCCAATCCGGAGATAAGGCCGAGGCACCTGATGACCTTCGGCCCCTATTCGCGCGAGCCGCTGCCCTTCCGGTCCATCGTGATCGCCAGCCGCAACGATCCGTTCTGCGCCTTCGAGGTTGCCGAGGACATTGCCGGCGCCTGGGGTTCTCTGTTCATCGATGCCGGCGAAACCGGTCACCTCAATGAGGACGCCGGCTTCGGCCCGTGGCCCGAGGGATCGATGACCTTCGCCAAGTTCCTGACCGACCTCAAGGCCTGACCGGCTCAGAGGCAAGGCACTAAGCCTTAGCCCTTGATCGAATCGTTCATGCTCTTGATCAGGGTTTTTGCGCCGAGTGAAATCAGCGCGTGGTCCGAGCCCATCGCCAGCAGCCGGTAGCCCATCGCCACGACGCGGCCGGCTATCGCCGGCTCGACGACGTAGATGGCGGCATGCTTGCCAGCCTTGCGTGTCCGCTCCGCGATGGAGGCGACGGTTTCCATCATGCTTTCCAGCGTCGAGTTGATGGTGGCACCGTTCGACCAGGCGATCGAGAAATCCGATGGACCGAGGAAGATGCCGTCAATGCCGGGCGTATCGAGAATGCCGTCCAGCGCATCGAGCGCGGCGCGCGTTTCGACCATGGCGAAGGCCATGGTGCGCTGATTGGTGTCGCGCAGCCACTCGGCATGGTCGCCCTTGCCGTGGCGCGGAAAGGCATAGGTCGGACCCCAGGAGCGTTCGCCGAGCGGCGGGTATTTCATCGCGGCGGCGAACAGCTTTGCATCGGCCACCGAGTTCACCATCGGCGCAATCACCGCCTCGGCGCCGAAATCGAGCGCACGACTGGCCATGTCGAAGCGGCCAACCGGAATGCGCACCAGCGCGGGCTTGTTGGCGGCGAGCACCGGCACCAGGCCGCGCAAGACCGAGTCTTCGTGGTGTCCGCCATGCTGCATGTCGAGCGTGACGGCATCAAAACCCTGCTTGGCGATGATTTCGACCGTCAAGGCGTCCGGAACCCCGGACCAGGCGGTGAACAGCGTTTCATCCGCCGCCAGGCGTGATTTCAGGGACATCGGCGCTTTTCCTTGTTGGCACGGGCCCTTCAGCAGGCCTGCGCACAGTTTCAGCCGGAAAAGGCTGAAAAGGCAAAGAAAAACCGCCCGGCTGGGCCGGGCGGTCGATTGGTCCAGAAGTGGCTGGAATCAGGTGTTTTTGATCTGCTCGATCGCCTCCGCCATCAATTCATCCATGGTGCGACGGATCTGATGGTCGGACTGGTCGACGCCGGCGGCGTCGAAATCCTTGCGGATCTTGCGGAACACGTCGTGATCGCCGGCTTCCTCAATGTCGGAAACAACCACTTCCTTGGCATAGGCGTCAGCGTCAGCGCCGGACTTGCCCAGCTTTTCGGCGGCCCACAGGCCAAGGGCCTTGTTGCGGCGTGCGGAGGCCTTGAAGCGAAGTTCTTCGTCGAAGGCGAATTTGCGCTCAAAACCCTCTTCGCGGTCTTTCATGCTGCTCATGGCTTCCCTCCGGTGAAATCGATTCGCGTTGGCGGTGGATATGTGTGTTGCCGCAGCACAAACCAAAAGGGCGCGGGTCGGTCAATATGCTACATCACTTGCTGCGCTGCGGCATTTCATTCCTGAAAGCGGTCAACGAGAAGGATTTGCCGATTGAGCAAACGCCGTGATTGGGATAGACCCGGCATTGAACCCACCCGTCGCCGCACTAATTTAGGCAGACGGACAGGAACTGGTCGCTCGCCGCCTGCCCGCAAATCCAGAGAAAAAATCAGATGAAAAATCGCCGCCGCATTTATGAAGGCAAGGCCAAGATCCTCTATGAGGGACCAGAACCGGGCACGCTGATCCAGTTCTTCAAGGATGATGCCACTGCGTTCAACAAGAAGAAACACGAGGTCATCGACGGCAAGGGTGTGCTCAACAACCGCATTTCCGAGTACATTTTCAATCATCTGAACCGCATGGGCATTCCGACCCATTTCATCCGTCGGCTCAACATGCGCGAGCAATTGATCAAGGAAGTCGAGATCATTCCGCTCGAAGTGGTGGTGCGCAATGTCGCCGCCGGTTCGCTGTCCAAGCGTCTCGGCATCGAGGAAGGCACCGTTCTGCCGCGCTCGATCATCGAATTCTATTACAAGGCCGATGCACTCGACGACCCGATGGTGTCGGAAGAGCACATCACCGCCTTCGGCTGGGCGAGCCCGCAGGAGATCGACGACGTCATGGCGCTCGCCATCCGCGTCAACGACTTCCTCTCCGGCCTGTTCATGGGAGTCGGCATCCAGCTCGTCGACTTCAAGATCGAATGCGGCCGCCTGTTCGAGGGCGACATGATGCGCATCGTCGTTGCCGACGAGATTTCGCCCGATTCGTGCCGGCTGTGGGACGTGGCAACGCAGGACAAGCTCGACAAGGACCGTTTCCGCCGCGATATGGGCGGCCTCGTCGAAGCCTATCAGGAAGTCGCCCGCCGCCTCGGCATCATGAACGAGAACGAGCCGCCGCGCCCGACCGGCCCGGTGCTTGTCGCCTCGACCGAAGGCATCAAAGGCAAGCCGCACTAAACCCATACTCGAACAGGAACCTGTCCAGCATGATCAAGGCCCGCATCACCGTCACCCTCAAGAACGGCGTGCTCGACCCCCAGGGAAAAGCCATAGAGCACGCCCTGTCCGGATTGGGCTTCGGTGGCGTCGGCCAGGTACGGCAGGGGAAGGTGTTCGATCTCGAGCTTGCCGAGACCGACAAGGCCAAGGCCGAGGCAGATCTGAAAGCCATGTGCGACAAGCTGCTGGCGAACACGGTGATTGAGAACTATAGTGTGACGCTTACCTGAGGTTGTAGCGGAGGCACTATGGCGGAAGTCACGAACGAGCTGATGCTCGAGCTTCTCAGAAGCATAGATCAACAAATCGGTGAGCTTTCTCAGGACTTTTCCGAAATGACGTCCGAGCTCGGTTCGATTCGTGGGCACCTCATTGCCACGGAGGCCGATTTGAAGAACATTTGTGGCGTGCTGACTCGTCAAGATGCGAGTCTGGAACGCATAGAACGACGTCTTGATCCGCACCAATTCCCTGAGAACCAAAGGCCCTAGGAACCAAAATGAAATCCGCAGTCGTCCTCTTGCCCGGCCTCAACCGCGACCGCGACATGATTGCGGCGCTGACCAAGATTTCCGGAACAGCGCCGGCGACCGTCTGGCAGACCGACACCGAAATCCCTGATGTCGATCTGATCGCCATTCCCGGCGGCTTCTCTTTCGGCGACTATCTGCGCTGCGGCGCCATTGCCGCGCGCATGCCGGTGATGCGGGCGGTGGCGGAAAAGGCGGCCAAGGGCGTCATGGTCATTGGCGTCTGCAACGGGTTCCAGATCCTGGTCGAGGCCGGCCTGCTGCCCGGTGCGCTGATGCGCAATGCGTCCCTGAAATTCGTCTGCCGGCAGGTGAAGCTCGAGATCGCCAACGCCAACACCATGTTCACCCGCCGCTACCAGCCGGGTCAGATCATCCGCACGCCGGTGGCGCATCATGACGGCAACTATTTTGCCGATGCCGACACGCTTGCCCGCCTCGAAGGCGAAGGACAGGTGGTGTTTCGTTATGCCGAAGGCACCAACCCCAATGGCTCGATCAACGACATTGCCGGTATCATCAGCGAAAAAGGCAATGTGCTCGGCCTGATGCCGCATCCGGAGAACCTGATCGAGGCCGCGCATGGCGGAAGCGATGGCCGCGCGCTGTTCGAAGGCGCGCTCGGCATCGCCGCCTGATATCCTTTTTCGAAATTCCTTTCAAAGCGCGGGGGCGGCTGACCATGAGACTGACGATTGCCCGGATGGCTCTCCTGACCGCCGCCGGCTTGGCGTTGGCGTCCTGCCAGTCCAGCCCGAAGAGCGCGCCGGCGCCTGCGGGCAAGAGCGCTTCGCTGCTCGCCATGGAACAGGTGGCGATATCAGCCCACAAATGCTGGATCGCCAGCAAGGATCCGGCCTTCAAGTCGTACCAGATGGCCAATGAGCTGAATTCGTTCAGCGGCACGCCACGCTTCCTGCTGGTTCCTGCCAAGCATTATGGCGGCAAGCCCTTGCTGGTCGTCCAGGCGCAAGGCAATTCCAGCCGCATCGACGTGTTCGGTCCGCTGATGGACGATCCGCTCGGCGCTCGCATCGGCTCCGACATTGCGCGCTGGCAGACGGGCAATCCCTCGTGTAACGCGGCCGCCTGACGCCATGGGCCGCTTCCTGCAGATTGCGGGATTGGTCATTGGTCTGGCCGGGCTTGTCCTGCAAGCCTGCATCACCATCCCGGCGTCGATGGAAGCTGGCCGCAGTTTTCTCGGCTCGATCATCTTTCTGTTCGGCTTCTTCACCATCCTGACCAACATCGGCGCAGTGCTGGTCCACACCTCGCTGCTGTCACCCAGCGGCTATGCCTGGCTGCCCGCCTTTGCCGGACCGCGGATGCGCGCAGGCGTCGCGGTTTCCATTGCGCTGGTCTTCATTGTCTATGCCACGGTTCTGGCCCAGCTCTGGCAGCCGCAGGGCCTGTTTCTATTCTGCGACGTGCTGCTGCACTATGTGACGCCGGTGCTGTTCGTGCTGTGGTGGCTGGTGGCGGGCGCCGACGGCAGGACACACTGGAGCGACATCTCCTGGTGGATGACCTATCCGATCGCCTATCTCGCCTATGCGCTGGCGCGGGCGCCGATCGCGGGCGAAGTGCCCTACCCGTTCCTGGACGTTGCGAAAAACGGCGTGACCAGCGTCGCGCTTGCGGCGCTGGTCGTCACCGGGGTTTTTCTGGTGCTGTGCATTCTCGCCGTGCTTGCCGACAAGGGCGTCTCACGCCTCAGGGCACCGGGCGTCCGTCGCTGACTGGACGGTCCCGGGTCAGTCCCAGAAGCGCCGGATCCCTTCGCGGTAGGCGTCGGAACGCGATACACCGATATCTTTAAGCTGCTCGTCGGTCATTTCCAGCAGGACCAAGCGGCCGCGACGGCGCTCGATCAGCGCGTCGATCTGATGCGCCAGCGACCTGACCACCTGCACGATGCGGCTGACAAAGCCTCGCCGGCCCGACGGGCGCGGCCCGACCAGTTCAATGCCCGCGCAGCGGATTGTCTCTGAGGTATCCATTGTCTTTCTGCCAAGGTTGCAAATTGTACCCATTTCGGTACGGCGCTGATATGTATTGACTCCTAATTCGGTGCAATATACAAAATTGTCACCATGACAAATTGGCTTCCTGACCTCACCACCGGTTCCGGCCCGCTCTATCAGCGCCTTGCCGACAGCATTGAGGCGGATATCGACAAGGGCATCATCGACGCCGGAGCAAAATTGCCGCCGCAGCGCGATCTCGCCTATGACATCGGCACCACGGTCGGCACGATCGGCCGGGCCTATCAGTTGCTGCGCGAGCGAGGGCTGGTGAGCGGCGAGGTCGGACGCGGAACCTATGTTCTGGCCCAGCAATCGGAAGCGGCGAGCCCCGAATTCGCCGAGCCCGCCGTGCAAGGCACGCGCTATGTCGATGCGCCGCCCGGCAAATTGCGCTTCGACAGCACGGCCGCGCCCGATATCGGCCAGGGCGCCATTGTCGCCGACATGCTGCAGCGCACGGTGCAGGATCACCCGCATGAGATTTCCAGCTACACCAGGGATTTTCCGGAGCGCTGGTTCGAGGCCGGCGCCCGCTGGCTGTCGCGCAATTCGTTCCGCCCGGCGGCCGAGACCATCGTTCCCACGCTGGGCACCCATGCCGCTGTCATGGGAGCAATCGCGGCGCTGACCACGCCCGGCGACTATGTCGCCTTCGAGCACCTCACCTATTCGCAGATCGCCCGCAGCGCCGGGCTGATCGGGAGGCGTGTTGCACTGGTGGCATCGGACGAAGAAGGTCTCGATCCCGAGGATTTTGAGCGTGTCTGCGCGCAAAAGCACCCGAAAATGATCTTCCTGATGCCGACGGTGCAGAACCCGACACTGGCGATCCTGTCGGTTTCGCGTCGCGAGGCGATCGCGCGCGTCGCGCGCGAGTACAATGTCATCCTCATCGAGGACGATCTCTATGGCGGTCTGACCGAGGACCCGACGCCGCTCATCGCCGAATATGCGCCCGAGCGCACCATCGTTGCCGGTGGCCTGTCGAAATCGGTCGCCGCCGGCGTCCGCGGCGGCTGGCTCTCCTGCCCGCCCGCCTATCGCCATCGCATCCGCGTCGCCCACAAGATGATGACCGGCGGCATGCCGTTCCTGCTGGCGGAGGTGAATGCGCGGCTGGTGCTGTCCCGGCAGGCCGGCGATATCCGCCGGCGCAGCATCGCCGAAATCGCCGCCCGCATCGCCATCGTGCGCGAGACTCTGGCCGGCTTCGCCTTCAAGTCACACGACAGCGTGCCCTTCGTCTGGCTCACCTTGCCCGACCCCTGGCTGTCCGGCACCTTCCGTAGTGCATGCCTCGAAAATGGCGTGCTCCTCGACGACGAGGACGAGTTCAAGGCGGGGCGCTCCGAGCAGGTTTTCCACGGTGTTCGTTTCGGCGTTTCGCAGCCAAGGCGGCGCGAGGACATTGCCGGCGGCGTCGCGGTGATCCGGCGGCTGCTGGAGGAAGGCCGCGCCGGCTACGATAGGTCTTCCTGAACCCCGTTGAGGCTTAATTGGTGCTCGCGGCCCTGGCCTCGGTCAGCCCTCTGCCTTGAAGTTTTTGGCTTCCTTCGCACCCTTTTCCTTGCCGTGCTTCTCGGCCAGGTCCTTGGCTTGTTGCGGCGAAACGTCGGTGATCTCGGCAAGATGCATAGCTTCCTTGTCCGAGAGGCGATTGTCTTTCTTGCCTTGCTTGGTGGCCATATCCAGATCTCCTGATTGATTGGAGACCTAACGGCCGGAATGCCATAGCGTTCCCCGACGGGCTCCGTTGCCCCTCGCCTTGTGGCTTTCCGGCGTTTTTCGTCAGCGGATGGGGTGTATCACGCCAAAGCTTGCGATAAGAGGGGACTCAGAAATCCCCCTCTCCCATGGATACCAATCGCTGCCCATGACCATTTCCAATTCCGTGCCAATTACTCCGGAACTCATTGCCGCGCACGGGCTGAAGCCCGACGAATACCAGCGCATCCTCGATCTGGTCGGGCGCGAGCCGAGCTTTACCGAACTCGGCATCTTCTCGGCGATGTGGAACGAACACTGCTCCTATAAATCCTCGAAGAAATGGCTGCGCACGCTGCCCACCACCGGGCCGCAGGTCATCCAGGGTCCGGGCGAGAATGCCGGCGTAGTCGATATCGGCGACGGCGACTGCGTCGTCTTCAAGATGGAGAGCCATAACCACCCCTCCTACATCGAGCCCTATCAGGGTGCTGCGACCGGCGTCGGCGGCATTCTGCGCGACGTCTTCACCATGGGCGCGCGGCCGATCGCGGCGATGAACGCACTGCGCTTCGGCGCGCCGGACCATCCCAAGACGCGACATCTGGTCTCCGGCGTGGTTTCCGGCGTCGGCGGCTACGGCAATGCCTTCGGCGTCCCGACGGTTGGCGGCGAGGTCAATTTCGACGCTCGCTACAACGGCAACATCCTGGTCAACGCCTTTGCCGCCGGCCTTGCCAAGACCGATGCGATCTTCCTGTCGGAAGCCAAGGGCGTCGGCCTGCCGGTCGTCTATCTCGGCGCCAAGACCGGCCGCGACGGCGTCGGCGGCGCCACCATGGCCTCGGCCGAGTTCGACGACAAGATCGACGAGAAGCGCCCGACCGTGCAGGTCGGCGATCCCTTCACCGAAAAATGCCTGCTCGAGGCCTGCCTGGAGCTGATGGCATCGGGTGCCGTCATCGCCATCCAGGACATGGGTGCGGCCGGCCTCACCTGCTCGGCGGTCGAGATGGGCGCCAAGGGCGACCTCGGCATCGAACTTCAGCTCGACCAGGTGCCGGTGCGCGAAGAGCGCATGAGCGCCTATGAGATGATGCTCTCGGAAAGCCAGGAGCGCATGCTGATGGTGCTGCGCCCCGAGAAGGAAAAGGAAGCCGAGGCGATCTTCCACAAATGGGGCCTCGACTTCGCCATCGTCGGCAGGACCACAGACGATCTGCGTTTCCGCGTCATCCATCAGGGCGACGAGGTCGCCAATCTGCCGATCAAGGACCTTGGCGACAAGGCGCCGGAATATGATCGCCCGTGGGTCGAGCCGAAGAAGCCGGCGGCGCTGGCGGCTGGCGATGCACCAAAGGCCGATGTCGCCGATGCGCTGCTAAAGCTGCTCGGCGGGCCGGATTTGTCGTCGCGGCGCTGGGTGTGGGAGCAGTATGACACGCTGATCCAGGGCAATTCGCTGCAGCTGCCCGGCGGCGACGCCGGCGTGGTGCGCGTCGAAGGCCATCCGACCAAGGCGCTCGCCTTCTCCTCCGACGTCACACCGCGCTATTGCGAGGCCGACCCCTATGAGGGCGGCAAGCAGGCGGTGGCCGAATGCTGGCGCAACCTGACCGCCACCGGCGCGCTGCCGCTGGGGGCGACCGACAACCTCAATTTCGGCAATCCGGAGCGGCCGGAGATCATGGGTCAGCTGGTCGGCGCGGTGAAAGGCATTGGCGATGCCTGCCGCGCGCTCGGCTTCCCGATCGTGTCCGGCAATGTCTCGCTCTACAACGAGACCAACGGCCAGGGCATCCTGCCGACACCGACCATAGGCGGCGTCGGGCTGATCGCCGACTGGTCGAAGATGACGCGCATCGGCTTTGCCGCCGAGGGCCAGATGATCGTGCTGGTCGGCGCGCCGGCGACATGGGGCAGCCATCTCGGCCAGTCCGCCTATTTCAGGGACATTCATGGCCGTACCGACGGCTCACCGCCGCCGGTCGACCTCGCGCATGAGAAGCGCGTCGGCGACCATGTGCGCGCGCTGATCGCGTCGGGCGTGGTGACTGCCGCGCATGACCTTTCCGATGGCGGCCTTGCCGTGGCGCTGGCCGAAATGGCGATGGCATCCGGCATCGGCGCCACCATTCCGGGCCTTGCCGGCACCGACCCGATCCCGGTCTGGTTCGGCGAGGACCAGGGCCGCTACCTCCTGACGCTGTCGGTCGATCCGCAGAGCAAGGAATGGGACGCCATCCGCGAGGAGCAGAGCAAGCTCGGCATTTTTGCGCCATGGATCGGCTCGACCGGCGGGCACGAGCTTAAACTCGGCGATGCCAGGGCGATCGCGGTCAGCGAATTGACCGCCGCCCATGAAGGCTGGTTCCCGCGCTTCATGGACAACGCCAGTTGAGCAGACTGGCTGCCCGGACGCTGATCGCTGTCGTCTTCTGGCCGTCGCTGTTCTTCTTCTGGTTCCTCGGCCCGTTCGTCTTTTTCCTGCTGTCGACGACCTCAAGCGAGGTCTGTCCGCTGCTGGAAAGGCGCGAGCAATTCCTTGAGGCGGCCAACGGCGCGCTTCCGATGCTGGTCCTGCAGAACCTCCTTTATGCGGTTCCGATCATCTGCCTGGTGCTTTGGATCCGGCTTTTGCCGGACCCGGCGCGGGCAAGACATGTCGTCACCTGCATCAAGCTTTTTATTGTTGCAGTGGTCATAGGGGCGCTGTGGGAATATGGCTCGTCGCTGGCCTGCGACGGCTACGGCCAGCCATTCTTCTCGCCATTGTGGCAGATGACCAGCTATCTTCCCCTCGTCAGCCTGGTGATCAACATTCCGCTCTATGTCCTGACCTTCAGCCTTGGCCGGGGGTTCTCGACCCGCGACGACATCACCGAGGATGGTGTGGTCCACCCGCGGCAGGATGGCCCGTAGGTCCTGTGTTGATGGACAGGACGGCTTCAATCCGAGCCGGAAAGGCTTTAGGCTTACGCCCGAGTCACATCGTACAAGCTGCCTAGCCGCCGCCCAGAACAGGATTTTGCCATGGCAATGGATGCCCACGACATCGAAAAACTGATCAAGGCCGGCATTCCGGACGCCAAGGTGACGATCCGCGACCTCGCCGGCGACGGCGATCACTATGCGGCCGAAGTGGTGGCCGAGAGCTTCCGGGGAAAGAGTCGCGTCCAGCAGCACCAGATGGTCTATGACGCGCTGAAGGGCAATATGGGCGGCGTGCTGCACGCGCTGGCCCTGCAGACCAGCGTGCCGGACTGAACATCCCGGCCGGCGCGGCTCAGATCTTCACCAGCATCGCCGTGAGGTACATGAAGCCAACACCGGTCGCCAATCCGGCCATCGCACCCGGCGCGAACACTGCGCGTGTGCCGTCGGCTCGCTGACGCATCTGCATCGACACGAGTTCGACGATCACTTGCAGGATTGCTCCCGCGCCGACCGCCAGCGCCAGCGCCGACCATTGCGGGGCATAAGCAAGGCTGCCGATCCATAGGCCGACGACCGCTGGCCCGCCCGCGAGCAGCGTCAGCGCGGCGAAGGTCCGCAATGGCGGGCGCTGCTTCAGGATCGGGGCGGCAATGCCTATGCCCTCGGTGATGTTGTGCAATGTGAAGCCGAGCACGAGGAAGGTGCCCAGCCCCGCCGCACCCGAAGCAAAGGCGGCGCCGATGGCCAGCCCTTCGCCCAGATTGTGCAGGCCGATGCCGAGCGCGATGAAGGTGGCGAGAGCCAGACCGGTTGGTGTCCCGCTCCGCCGGCCCGCCGCCATCAGCAGCAGAAAACTGGCGGCGGCGGCAAGCACGATCATTGTCGATCCCTGGAACAGGGCGGCTGCCTCGCCGGCCAGTTCGAACGCGTCCTCCAGCGCATCGACGAACAGGAAGGCGAGCAGCCCGACGGTCAGCGACAGCAGAAAGTCCATGCCGGCCTGCCCCACGCCACGAAGCGCTGGGTAGAACATGAGGCCGATCGCCACGGGCAGGATGCCGACGAAGGCGCCAAGCACCGCCTGCGCGACGAAGCTCAGCGAATCGCGCGTCGGCGTCGGCACGGCGACGGCGATCTCGTGCCCGAACGTCGTGCCGGTGCTGGTCACGACGTTGATCGCATGGGCCTCCCCCAGCACCCAGGGATACGGCAGACTGATCCACGCCGTGGCGCCGCGCGCGATCGGACCCGGCGGATCCTGCGTGAACTGCCAGTAGGCATCGTCGACCTGGACCTGCGCGACGGTCATCGGTTCCGACCCGCCGGCCCGGACGAGAACCCGGATGCCGTCGGCCCCCAGGATCGTCCGCTCGAAGGTGAGGTTCTCGACCGGCGGCGCACCGTTGCGGAAGTTCGACAGCAGGTCCGAGGAGACCAGCCAGACGATCGCCAGCCCAAGCACGGCCAGCGGCAACGCGATCCAGGCCAGATAGGCCCAGCTTGAGCGGTTGGCGCGTGTTTCGGCGGAAGGCTGGCTCAGATCGGTCACGACACGGCCTCCACGACGTCGAACATGCCGGACCAACCGAGTTCGGTAAATTCCGACTGGTGGGGATGGAACATGTAGAGGCCCGGTTCGTGCTCCCGGAAATGGAATTCGAGGATGCCGCGCTCAGCCTGGCACTGGGTGATCAGGTCGACGGTCTTGAGCGTGGGGGTGAGCGTCGTGCCCTGATTGTAGTAGTCGAAGAAATTGGCATGCAGGTGGAAGGAATTGATCGGATCGAACTCGACGACGTTGACGAGATAGATGCGGACGGGCGTGTCCTTCAGCACCCGGATCGGCTTTTTCGCATAGGCGTGGGCGACGGTGTTGACGGCGTAGACCTCGTTCTCGTTGTCGAAGTTGGTGTCGAAGGCATTCATGACCATGACGAATTCCTGCCAGCCGGCATTCTCGGGCGTGCCGAGCAGGCGCGAGCGGGCGACCGCCTCGTGCTCCGGATGCCGGGCCGGATCGGGATCGATCACGAAGGCGCCGTACATGCCCTTCTGGATGTGCCGCTTCAGCGGCAGCGCGTGGCAGTGGTAGAGATGACAGCCGAACGGCCTGGCATCGAACTCGTAGACGAACTCCTCGCCTGGCCCGATCAGGCCGGCGCCGGGGACGCCATCCATGCGCGCGGCATGAATGCCGTGAAAATGCATCGAATGCGGGTGCGAGCCCTGGTTGCGGAAGACGATCTTCAGGCGCTCGCCTTCGGTCGCGCGTAAGGTCGGTCCCGGCACGCGACCATTGTAGGTCCATGCTGGAAACATGATGCCGGGCGCGATCTCGATCTCCTTGTCCTCGGCCGTGACCTCGAAAGTGCGAAGCGTCCGCCCGTCCGGCAGCGTCGACACCGTCCCGGTGTCCCAATCGGTGAGCAGTTTGGATGGATCGAAGCCGTTGCGCGCGTCGTCGACCTCGCCGACCGTGATCATCGCGCCATGGGCCGACAGATGCGCTGGCGGCGCTTCAGCGGCTGCCTGAGGCATCTCGTGGCCGGCGTGGCTTGTCTGCCCGCGAGCGGCACTTGCCGCGACCGCAGTGCCGCCGGCAGCCATAAGGCCACCGGCCAGAAGCAGCCTTCGATCGAGCTTTCGCTCCAGCAAGGATTTCGTCTCGCTCATGCCTGCACCCTCCATATGCCAGCGAGAATAGCGTATGCTTCAAGATTTAGCTATAGCTATATTCCGGAGAGCGGCCGATCGATGACGAACAGGTAGGCGAAGGTCTTCTTTGGGAAGCTACTCGGTTGCAGGCTTCTTCGCCGAGACTGAGATGATCGGCCCCGCCGGATATTTCCCGCCGACGATCATCCTCTCGCCGTCCGACAGCGCCGAGACCGCGCCGTCGAGAAACAGCGCGTTGCGGCAGCCAAGCGCGTCGCGGAACAGCCGCGCGAAGCTGCCGAGACTCACTTCCGAGCGCGAAATAGCCAGCACCACGGTGTTTTCGTCGCGCACGCCGACGCCATTGCGGATGTAGCGGGAGGTGCCATTGGCCTCGAAGCGCGGATGAAGTGCGCCGTCGATCACCAGCATCGGGCCGGACTGGGTGGCGAAAGCGACGTCGGGCTTCGCGGCGGCATAGGCGGCGCTCTCCATGACCGCGGCCTTGCCGTCCTTGCCCAACAAAAAGACGCCGTTCGGTTTCAGGAAGAAATTGCCTTCGCCGTCGGCAAGGTTGAGCGGCGATTTTTCGCTGCCGTTCTCGACCAGCAGGCCGACCGGCGACAAATCCTGGTGATACATGCCGCCATTCATGGCGAGCAGCACCGGCCTGCCCTCGCCGGCAACCGCCTTGTCAAAGGCCTCCAGCGAGCCGAAGGGCTTGCCGTCGGCACCGGCATAGAAAACTCCAATGCTGTTGGCGCGAAGATCGATCTCGCAGACGACATAAGTCACAGCCTCGAAGGCGACACTCCGGCAGGGCGCGGGCAGTTCACCACCGATGACCAAAGGCGGCGGCGCGGGACGTCTCGGCCACCAGATAATGGCAATTGCCACCAGCAGGATGGCGATCAGAAGGGCTGCGCCGTATCGTCTTTTCATCATCTTCCGGAGGCTGCAATCGGGCGGGATGCTTGGCCCAAGACAGGCGATCCTTTGCGCCATTTCCGCGGCTACGGCGCAAACATCTTGTTTCGGCCCATCTATGGGTTTATTTGATGGCTATGCTTCGAGCCTGACTCCCACAGGCGTGAAAGGATATTCCATGAGCGGCATCAACGACTACATCGACAGCGAAGTGAAGGGCAATGACGTCGTCCTTTTCATGAAGGGCACGCCCGGTTTTCCGCAGTGCGGGTTTTCCGGCCAGGTTGTCCAGATCCTCGATTACATCGGCGCCGACTATAAGGGCGTCGACGTGCTGACCTCGGCCGAACTGCGCCAAGGCATCAAGGAATACTCGAACTGGCCGACGATCCCGCAGCTCTACGTCAAGGGCGAATTCGTCGGTGGTTGCGACATCATCCGCGAAATGTTCCAGGCGGGCGAACTGCAGACGTTCCTCGTCGAAAAGGGCATTAGCGTCAAAGCTCCCGCCTGATTCTGGGGCGCCTGATTCTGGCTTGAGACTGGGGCAGCCCCGCCCCGGCAAAATGTTACCTCCCCTTGGTGGGTGAGGGCGAACCGATGCGCCGGCATGCCGGCGCATATTCGTTTTGAAGATCGGACCCGCCGTGGACCAGCAGTCAGACGCGCCGCAACAGGCAAGCAACTTGCCTATTCCGCGCTGGGAATTCATCGCGCTGTGCGCGGCGCTGATGGCGCTGAACTCGCTGGCCATCGACATCATGCTGCCGGCGCTGCAACAAATCGGCGCCACGCTTGGCGTCGAAAATGAAAACCACCGCCAATATGTCATCACCGCCTACATGCTCGGCTTCGGCGGCGGGCAGCTTTTGTTCGGGCCGATTTCGGACCGGTTCGGACGCCGCGCGCCGCTGGTCGTCGGGCTGGCGATCTATGTCGTGGCGGCGGCGGCCGCCGCCATCGCCCCGTCATTCGCCATCCTGCTGCTGTGCCGACTGGTGCAAGGCATCGGAGCGGCGGCCACGCGCGTCATCGCGGTGTCGATCGTGCGCGACACGTTCGACGGCCGGCGCATGGCCGAGGTTATGTCGCTGATCTTCATGGTGTTCATGGCTATCCCGGTGATTGCTCCGGGCATCGGCCAGTTCATCATGCTGTTTGCAAGCTGGCACTGGATTTTCATCACCATGGCGGTCGGAGCGCTGATCGTATCGGCGTGGTCGCTGCTGCGGCTGCCGGAAACACTGCGTCCAGAATATAGACGGCCGTTGACGGTCTCTTCCGTCGTCGGTGGGTTCCGCATCGTGCTCACCAACCGCCTCACGCTCTGCTACGCCTTTGCCAGCACCTTCATCTTCGCCGCGATGTTCGGCTTCATCATCTCCGCGCAGCAGATCTATATCGACATCTTCCATGTCGGCGAGCTGTTCCCGGTGATCTTTGCCGGCGTTGCGGGCGTGCTCGCCTTCTCGAACTACCTCAACTCGCGGCTGGTCGGCCGGGTTGGCATGCGCCGCCTGTCGCAGGGCGCACTGCTTCTCTTTCTTTGCATCAGCCTTGCGTGGCTGGTGGTTTCGCTCGAGATGAACATGCCACTCTGGCTGTTCATCACCTTCTTTGCCTCAGCGATGCTGCCTTTCGGCGGGCTTGGCGCCAATTTCAACGCGCTGGCCATGGAGCCGCTTGGCCAGCTCGCCGGCACGGCCGCATCCATTCTGGGCTTCATGCAGACCTTTCTCGGCGCCATCATCGGCGCGCTGATCGGTCAAGCTTTCAATGGGACGGTGACGCCGCTGGCCGCCGGCTTTTGCAGCGTCTCGGTTGCAGCGTTGCTGATGATCCTGATTGCCGAGCGCGGCAAGATGTTTCAGCCACACAACCCACCCATTTCAGGGCACGTCACCGACCTGCATTGATTTTGATCTGGAGGCCGGACGCCTGGGACTTAAAGGCCAGAGCAGGAATTGGTCCTACTCAGCCCACAGCTCCCGGCGCAATTCCTGCCAGCTTTCCCTGTCGGGCGCGACCAGGATGCCGCCGTCGACATGCGACGGCAAATAGGCGCTGCCGTCGATGCGCGCGGTGTGACCGCCGGCCTCGCCATGGATCAGCACGCCGGCCAGATGGTCCCACGGCATCAGCTTGTTGTAGACGACGAAATGGGCGTGGCCGCTGGCCAGCAGCCGGTATTCATGCGCCGCGCAGCGATAGCCGAACTGCGACAGCGTCTTGGTCTGGTTGCGCGCCAGAAGCGAGCGTTGCGGCTCGGCCAGATATTGCCAGGAAACCGAACCGGTCATCTGCGAGACGGGCACGGCATCCGCTACGTGCACCTTCTCCAACGCGCCATGCGCATGGCGGATATGGCTGCCGGCGCCCTTGGCGCCGATCAGCCAGTCCTTGCCTACGGGATCATGGATGATGCCGGCCACGGTCTCGCCCTTGACCACGGCGCTCAGCATGACGCCGAACAGCGGCACGCCGGAGGCGAAGTTGAAGGTGCCGTCGACCGGATCGACGACGAAGGCGAGATCGGCGTCGCCGAGCCCCTGGAGCAACGCCGGATTGTCGGAACAAGCCTCCTCGCCGACGATCATCGCCTGGGGGTAGCGCTCGCGCAGCCTTGCCGTGATCAGCCGTTCGGCATTGACGTCGGCCTCGGTCACCAGGTCGGCGGCCGAGGTCTTCTGGCGTACGTCTCCCTCGCCCAGCCGGCGAAAGCGCGGCATGATCTCGGCCCTGGCTGCATCGGCGAGAAGCTCGGCCAGCCAGTCGATCGCACGGTCGTCAAATGTCATCGGAAAGGTCTTGTCCTGCGGTAAGGCTGCCGTTGAGGGCTGTGAAATCGAACAGTTTGCGGTCGAGCAGATGCGACGGCCTGGTGTTGGACAGCGCGCGCAGCATCGTGTCCTTGCGGCCCGGCATGCGCTTTTCCAGATCGTCCAGCATCGCGTTCATGGCGTTGCGCTGCAGGCCTTCCTGGCTGCCGCAGAGATCGCAGGGAATGATCGGGAATTTCATCGCGGCGGCGAATTTTTCCAGATCTATCTCGGCGCAGTAGCTCAGCGGCCTCAGCACCATGACGTCGCCGTCATCGTTGAGCAGCTTTGCCGGCATGGCTGCAAGGCGGCCGCCATGGAACAGGTTCATGAAGAAGGTTTCAAGAATGTCTTCGCGGTGGTGGCCGAGCACCAGAGCCGAACAGCCCTCTTCGCGCGCGATGCGGTAGAGATGGCCGCGCCTGAGCCGCGAGCACAGCGAACAATAGGTGCTGCCCTGGGGCAACTTGTCGGTGACCACCGAATAGGTGTCCTGGTACTCGATGCGATGGGAAATGCCGTACGCGTCGAGATAATCCGGCAAGATGTGTTTCGGGAAATTCGGCTGGCCCTGGTCGAGATTGCAGGCGAGCAGCTCGACCGGCAGCAGGCCGCGCCATTTGAGATCGAGCAGCACGGCGAGCAGTCCGTAGGAATCCTTGCCGCCGGACAGCGCCACCAGCCAGCGGTCGCCTGGCCTGACCATGGCGAAGTCCTCGATCGCCTGGCGGGTCAGCCGCAACAGCCGCTTGCGCAGTTTGTTGAATTCGACCGAGGACGGCACGTCGGCGAACAGCGGATGGAAGCCACCTTCGGCATCGGCAACCGGTTCAAGCAGATCGGCGTTTGGCAACATGTTCATGGCGCGTCGGCCCAATCCCTGTTGCGCCCGGATTAGCGCATTGGCTCGAAAATCGAAATCGGTTTTTGGTCGATGCTTCGCAAAGCGCGATGGACAAAGAAAAAGGCCGCCTCGAGAGGCGGCCTTCGATATCTGCGGCAAAGAGGCCTATCAGCGCGAATAGAATTCGACGACCAGGTTCGGTTCCATCTGCACGGCGAACGGAACGTCCGCCAGGCCGGGGATGCGCGAGAAGGTCGCGACCATCTTGTTGTGATCGGCTTCAATGTAGTCCGGCACGTCGCGCTCGGCGAGGCCGACCGATTCCAGAACGATCACCAACTGCTTCGACTTTTCGCGCACTTCGATGACGTCGCCCGGCTTGCAGCGGTACGAGCCGATGTTGACGCGCTTGCCGTTGACGTTGACGTGGCCGTGGTTGACGAACTGGCGGGCGGCGAAAATGGTCGGCACGAACTTGGAGCGGTAGACGACCGCGTCCAGCCGCGACTCGAGCAGGCCGATCAGGTTCTCGGAGGTGTCGCCCTTGCGGCGGTCGGCCTCTTCATAGACTTTGCGGAACTGCTTTTCCGAAACGTCGCCATAGTGACCCTTCAGCTTCTGCTTGGCGCGCAGCTGCAGGCCGAAGTCGGAAAGCTTGCCCTTGCGGCGCTGGCCGTGCTGGCCGGGGCCGTATTCACGCTTGTTGACCGGGGACTTCGGGCGGCCCCAGATGTTTTCGCCGAGACGGCGGTCGATCTTGTACTTCGCGGATTCGCGCTTGCTCATCGCATTCCCTTTCAAAACAAACCACCCGGAACCTCATGGTCCGGGTGAAGGAAACGCGCCCTCCTCTGGCCTCCGTTTTCGAGACCTGACAGGGTTTTCCACGCAATGCGGTGGAAAACCCACGGGACACGTCAGTTTAACAAGGCCAAGGAAACGATAAACCTGTTTTTCCTGGGTTCTTGCCATGCAAAAGAAACCACCGGGCATTGCGGCCCGGTGTTGGTGGGCTCGTTAAACGGAGATTTAACCGGTGTCAAGCTCGCGGCTGGCACCGGCTGCGGCAACCCTATAGCTTTTCTGGTGTTAAGTGCGGTGCCGAATGTGGCGGGGTCGTTGCCAACGGCATTTGAGCGACGTGCGTCCATTCGGACGCACAAAGTACGCTCAAAACGCTTTTTGGGTTTCGCATCGTACTTTCCGAAAATCGATCGATTTTCGGGTCGATGCGGAAGGAAGGGACTGGAGCTAGAGGAGCCAAAAGTCGTATGAAAAATTCTTCCTTTCGTTGGTAAGTGCAGCCGTCCTGGCAGGATCGATGTCGATTGCCGTCCCCGAGCCGGCGATGGCCAGGCATTGGCACGGGTCACAGGCACCATCAGGTCTGCCGCATCGTGGTGAAGAAGAAGGTCGTCTGGCGGCACGGCCACAAGAAGGTCATCAGCTACAAGGTGAAGCGCTGCTGGTGGCGCTGGTAGGTTCGGCTTCGGCCTGAAGTGAAGAGCCCGCGGTCTGGGCCGCGGGCTTTGTTTTTGACGGCACAGTATCTAGGCCTCAGTCCGCCGATTTCTTCTCGGGCAGCCCCTTGCGCTTGGTCTCGGCGAATTCCTCAAGCTGCTTTTCGCTCATCGATTCATACATTTCGCGTGCGGCGCCTATGAGTTCGCCTTTCTTGGTTTCGCCGCGTTTGGCCGAAAGCGCGGCGCCGGCGGCCTTTTGCTGGGCTTGTGATTTTGCAGGCATATCGGTTCCTCCTTTGCTGCCAGAAGGAGAAACGTTGCGCTTCGGCGAGAGTTCCAGCTCTGGCGGCCAACTCCCGGTCCGCGCTTATGTCTCCCCATGGCCGGCCCGCCTGCCGGCAAATCGGCATTCCCGTGTCCGGAACGCCAGTGTAGGACAGCGCCATGAAATCATTGACCGATCCCTCGCAAGCCCTCGCTAACGGCCTTTCAAAAATCCGCACTGAGTTCCATGTGCCGGACGGGTTTCCGCCCAACGTGATGGCCCTGGCACAGAGGGCGGCCAGACGGGTGCCCAGCCAGCATGCCGACCGAACGGCGATGCCTTTCGTGACACTCGATCCGGCGACTTCCACCGATCTCGATCAGGCTTTTTCGATCGAGGCGAGCGGCAGCGACCTTCTGTTGCACTATGCCATTGCCGACGTGGCCTGGTTCGTCGAGGACGGAGACGCGGTGGATCTGGAAGCCTGGGCGCGGGGCGAGACGCTTTACTTGCCGGACGGTAAGGCCGGGCTCTATCCCCAGGTGCTTGCCGAGAGTGCCGCGAGCTTGCTGCCCAGCGGACCGCGTGCGGCAGTTGTCTTCACGATTCGGATCGCCGCGGACGGCGAGGTAAGACTGGATGGCGCGGAGCGGGCCATCATCCAGAGCCGCGCCAAGCTCGCCTATGACAGCGTGCGGGCCGCCGACGTTCCGGCCGGCTTTGCCGAAATTGCGCGGCGGATGGCGGCAAACGAAGAGCGCCGTGGCGCTTCCCGCGTCGATCCGCCCGAGCAGGAGGTGGAACAGCTTGCCGATGGCACATTCCAGCTTTCGTTCAGACCGCTGCAGCAATCCGAACAAGACAACGCCGCGCTTTCGCTCGCCGCCAACATGGCGATTGCCGACGCCATGCTGGCACACCGGACCGGACTGTTTCGGGTGATGGCGCCGCCGGATGCGTCCAAGGTGCAAAGACTGCGCAACGCGGCACTGGCTCTCGGCCTGTCCTGGCCGGCTTCGACCAGTCTGCGCGACTATCAGCGAACCCTTGATCCGGGCAACAGGCAACAGGCAGCGCTGATGCTGGAAATCCGCCGTGCCGGTTCCGGTGCGTCCTACCAACCCTATGAGGAAGGCGTTGTGCCGTGGCACGAGGCCATGGCTGCGACCTATGCCCATGCCACCGCGCCGCTGAGGCGGCTTGCAGACCGCTACGTCGTGCGTTGCGCGCTGGCAATCGCCAACGGCCAGCCGGTGCCGCAGGCCGTTACCGATGCGTTCGCCAGGCTGCCCACGGTTATGGGGCGGGCGGATGCCCGCGCCTCGCAGATCAACCACGCGGCCATCGACCTTGCCGAGGCGGTGATGCTGAAGGGACGCCAGGGTGAAATGTTCAAGGCCGTCGTCACCGACGTCGCCGACCAGCGTATGCGCGTACAGCTCTCGAACATGCCTGTCGTTGCGAATGTGAAGGCCTCCGGGTTCAGGCAGGGCGACAGCCTGACGCTAAGGCTTGTTTCGGCCGATCCGGATCAACGCCTCATTGTTTTCCAACCAGCCTAGCGTGCGCTCAACCCAAAGCCCTGCATCAGCCGGCTGATGGCGAAATCCGGCTTTCCCGAGGTAAAGACGGCGATGTCGGGCTCGCCTTGCGGCAACGCCCCGTCGACCGCCGGCAGCAGCGACAAGGCACGGCGGGCAATCGCCTCGGCCGGGTCTATCCAGTCGACCGGCCAGGGTGCTGTCTTGCGCATGCGGTTGGCCAGGAACGGGTAGTGCGTGCAGGCGAGCACGACGATATCGGTGCGCAAATCGTCATGCTGGACGAAGCACGGTGCGATCTCGGCGCGCACGGCCTCTTCGTCGACAAAGCCCTCGCGCATGTAGGCCTCGGCCAATCCGGCCAGATTGTTGCTGCCGACCAGGCGGACATGGCATTTCTGCGCCCATTTGCCGATCAGGTCGCGCGTGTACTGGCGCTTCACCGTGCCCGGCGTCGCCAGCACCGAGACCAGCCCGGAGCGGGTGCGCTCGGCTGCCGGCTTGATCGCCGGCACCGTGCCGACAAAGGGATGGCCGGGGAATGCTTCGCGCAGCGCGTCGATCACCAGCGTCGAGGCGGTGTTGCAGGCGATGACCGAAATCGCCGGCTGAAAACGGTCGAGCAGCCTGGCGAAGAGATCGAGTATGTGAGCCTGCAGCGCCGGCTCTTCCCAGGCGCCGTAAGGAAAGGCCTTGTCATCGGCGACGTAGACGAAGCGCCGGTCGGGCATCAGCACGCGGGCTTCGCGCAACACCGTCAATCCGCCAACGCCGGAATCGAACATCAGGATCGGGCGGTGGCTTGATCGATCGCTCATTGATGTCGGACCATGGAAAGGGGCTGGAGATCAGAAGGGCTGGCCGGTGATGTGGCCGATGCCGTTCTATCTGCAACGATCATGGTCTTGAAGTGGCGAATTCACCCAAGTTTTGCGCAAAGCCGGCGAAGACCGCTTTCCGATTGCTCTACAGCCCACGCTTGCCGAAGCCCGCGGGCTTTGGCCGACCCACCGGTTGGACGGATGGCACCGAGCGTGTGGCCGGTGCGGCGGCGTGCGCAGTGGATGGCGCAGCGCTGTTGGCCATCCGGCCGCTGGCCGACGGAACAGCGCCCTCGAAATCGAAAACCGATGTCAGCTCATCGATATTGCTGCCCGACACCGGTTTCGCCACCAGGATCGTGCACCAAAGGCCAAAGATCGACAGCGCAAGCAGGTTCAAACCACTGGGCGTGCTTTCCGGATTGTTGAAATCGATGACCAGCAGCGTGCCGGCCTGCAGGAAGGCGTAGATGGCGCAGAACACGATGTAGGACCACAGGATCCAGCCCTTCCCGTTGGCGTCGCGGCTGCGCCGCCAGGCGATGTTGCCGCGCATAACCACAGCCAGCAGCGAAACGATGAGGACCGCGCCGGCCATTCCTTGCCGCGACGGACCAGGCGCGGAGTTGATGAAGCCCTCAAAGCCCATCGTGCCGACAATGCACACCAGAGCAGCCGTAACCTCGAGGAAAGCTACCCCAAGGGAATAGAAGAAGAAGCGCATGCGGCCGATATTGGAGGTGAACATGAGCGACCCACCGTTTTCACAACAATAGATCAGCACCAGGTAATATTCGGTTACGCCGGACGTTCGAAGCTTACAGAGCTTAACCTTCTTGGTCTGTCTTCCGGTTTCGCGCGGCGGCCGGAAGCCGTCTCGGATCGTCTCCGGGCGAGCCGTCGCCGCGCGGCCTGGCCGGCGAAAACCGGTCCAGCGACGAAATGATGCCGCGCAGCACCTTCAGTTCCGGCTCGGCAAACCCGGCGCGCGTCAGGACAGCGCGCAGGTTGTCGACCATCTTCGGCTTCTTCGGCGCCGGGCGGAAATAGCCGCGCGCTTCGAGCGCGCCTTCGAGATAGGCAAACAGGCCGTGCAACTCTTCCTTGCTCGCCGGCTTCATTTCCGGGCTGGAGAAATTGGTCGCCGTCTCGTCCTCCAGGCCCGACTTCATCCACTCATAGGACATCAACAGCACGGCCTGGGCGATGTTCAGCGACGAAAAGCCGGGATCGACTGGAAAAGTGACGATCTCGTCGGCGAGCCCGACCTCATCATTGTAGAGGCCGAACCGCTCGCGGCCGAACAGGATGCCGGTGCGCTGGCCAGCTATCTGACGAGCCCTCAGCGCCCTGCCCGCCTCGACCGGTCCGCGCACCGGCTTGAAGCCGTCGCGCTCACGCGCCGTGGTGGCGAAGACGAAATTGAGATCCGCCACCGCGGACGCCAGATCGCCAAACACGGTGACGGCATCGATGACATGGTCGGCGCGGCTGGCGGCAGCGCGCGCCTTCTCGCTTGGCCAGCCATCGCGCGGATTGACGAGCCTGAGTTCCGACAGACCGAAATTGGCCATGGCGCGCGCGACCATGCCGATATTCTCGCCGAGCTGCGGCTCGACGAGGATGATCGCCGGGCCGGCGGCGGAGACGTTTTCAGGAGGTTGCGCGGCGGACATGATCTCAATGAACTGCTGTTTGCGGCATTTTCAGCGTTCCCTGCCACATCCACCCGCCAAAATGAAGCGTTTGCAAAAAAACCAGGTCGTCGCACGGACGGCCCATTCAGCGCCGATCGGCGTTTGCGCCGCCAAATAGGCTTTGATATACGGGCCGCATCCTCGGCCGAAAGCCATGCGGGCAAGGCCGTTTTGTTCCCCAAAAGCGAGGCATTCTTTCCATGGCGAAGATCAAGGTGGCGAACCCGGTCGTCGAACTCGACGGCGACGAGATGACCCGCATCATCTGGCAGTTCATCAAGGACAAGCTGATCCACCCTTATCTCGACCTCAAGCTTGAATATTACGACCTCGGCATCGAGCACCGCGACGCGACCAACGACCAGGTGACCATCGATTCGGCCAACGCCATCAAGAAATGGGGCGTCGGGGTTAAATGCGCGACGATCACCCCCGACGAGCAGCGCGTCGAGGAATTCAAGCTGAAGAAGATGTGGAAGTCGCCGAACGGCACCATCCGCAACATCCTCGGCGGCACCATCTTCCGCGAGCCGATCATCATGAAGAATGTGCCGCGCCTGGTGCCCGGCTGGACCAAGCCGATCATCGTCGGCCGTCACGCCTTCGGCGACCAGTACCGCGCCACCGATTTTCGTTTCCCCGGCAAGGGCAAGCTGACCATCAAGTTCGTCGGCGAGGACGGCAAGGTGATCGAGCATGATGTGTTCGACGCGCCCGGCGCCGGTGTCGCCATGGCCATGTACAATCTCGACGATTCGATCCGCGAATTCGCCCGCGCTTCGCTGAATTACGGCCTGCTGCGCAACTATCCGGTCTATCTCTCGACCAAGAACACCATCCTGAAAGCCTATGACGGCCGCTTCAAGGACATTTTCCAGGAAGTCTACGAGGCCGAATTCGAAGCCGAGTTCAAGGCGAAGAAGCTTTGGTACGAGCATCGCCTGATTGACGACATGGTGGCGTCGAGCCTGAAATGGTCGGGCGGTTATGTCTGGGCCTGCAAGAACTATGATGGCGACGTGCAATCCGACACGGTGGCGCAAGGTTTTGGTTCGCTCGGCCTGATGACTTCGGTGCTGATGACGCCGGACGGCAAGACGGTGGAAGCGGAAGCAGCGCACGGCACCGTGACGCGCCACTACCGCCAGCACCAGAAGGGCGAGGAAACCTCGACCAATTCGATCGCCTCGATCTTCGCCTGGACGCGCGGGCTCGCCCACCGGGCCAAGCTCGACGACAATGCCGAACTGAAGCGTTTTGCCGAGACGCTGGAAAAGGTCTGCATCCAGACGGTCGAGAGCGGCTTCATGACCAAGGACCTGTCGCTGTTGATCGGCCCCGACCAGCCCTGGCTGTCGACCACCGGCTTCCTCGACAAGATCGACGAGAATCTGCAAAAGGCGATGGCATAAGCCGACAACGAAGGCTCCGAGAGGAGCCTTCGCTTTTTGGACGAGCAATGCGAGCAGGAGCGAAGGGCTGAGCGATGACCAAGCCGACCCTCTACGGCGCTGATTACAGCGTCTATGTCCGCATCGTCCGCCTCGTGTTGGCGGAAAAAGGCGTCGGCTACCAACTCGTGCCTCTCGATATCTTCGCGGCCGAGGGCATTCCGGCCTGGTATCTGGAGCACCACCCGTTCGGCCGCATCCCTGCCTTCGAGCACAACGGCTTTCGACTGTTCGAGACCAGCGCAATCGCCCGCTATGTCGATGAGGCGTTCGACGGCCCGGCGCTGCAGCCGAACGACCCGCACGGCCGCGCGCGGATGAACCAGATCATCGGCATGCTCGACGCCTATGCCTACAGGTCGATGGTCTGGGACGTCGCTGTCGAGCGGCTGGAGAAGGAAGCGCCCGACGAGGCGCTGATCGCCAACGGACTGCGCCAGGCCGAAACGGTGCTCAGGGTGCTTACCTCCCTCAAAGCGCCCGGGCCGTGGCTGCTCGGCGATCAGCTGACGCTGGCCGACCTGCATGCGGCATCCATCATCGCCTATTTCCTCAAGGTCCCCGAGGGGCAAAAGCTGCTTGCCGCGTTCGCCGACATCCAGGCCTGGTGGGACGGAATTGCAAAACGTCCGAGCCTGGCGGCGGGCTGACATGAGATTAGCGGGCGCCCATGGCTGACCTTTCTCGCCAGGACGCGCTCACCATTGCCAGAATAGTCAGGGTCAACCACGCCGGTGAGTTCGGTGCGATCAGGATCTATTCGGCCCAGATTCTGGTCGCCAAACGCTTCTGGCCGGGTTGCGTGCCATCCTTGTCGGAGATGCTCGGGCACGAGCGCACGCATTGCGCAGCGTTCCGCTCCACCATGCCGGAGCGGCAGTCGCGACCGTGCCGGGTGATGCAATTCTGGAGCTGGGGCGGCTGGCTGCTGGGTTTTGTGACCGCCCTGCTCGGCCCGCAAGGCATCTGGGCTTGCACGGCAGCTGTCGAAGCGACGGTACATCGCCATCTCGACGACCAGCTTTTCTTTCTGGCCAACTGCGACCCGGACTTGCACGGCATCATCCTGGCCATCCGCGAGGAAGAGCTTGCCCACCTCCATCATGCCGAAGCGCAGCTGAAATCACCCGGTCCGGCTATGAACCTTCTGCGGTCGCTGATTTCAGTCGCCACCGACGTGCTGATCTGGCTGTCCACCTGGGGCGACTCCAGCAGAATGACGCGCGCGCTGAAGGCGGCGAAGCAGAGCTAAGGTTTTAAAGGCCGATTGCCGGCCTTGTGACCATCAGCCAGAGAATGCCGAGCACGGCGGCGAAGGCCGGAAAGCCGCAAGCAAACCATATGCGAAACAGGCGCTTTTCCTCAGGCGGCAGCGGCGCGTTTTCGCTGGCTGCCTGCCGCGCCAGGTGGCGGATGCGGATCTGGATCCAGACCACCGGTAGCCAGAACAGGCCGGTCACGACATAAAGCAGCAGGGACAGCACGATCCAGCCTTCGGAAAGCGGCCAGCCCACGGCCTGCGCCAGCAGCGCGCCGGTGATCGGCTGCACGATGACGGCTGTTGCGGTGAAAATCGTGTCGGCGATGACGACGGCGTCCGCGACATGGGCAACGAGTTCGGCGCGACCGGTGCGCTGCGCCATCAGCATGAAGAAAGCGATGCCGGCACCGGTGCCGAACAACACCGTGGCGCCGATGATATGCGCCCAGCGCAAAAGGTCGACCCATAGGCTCATCGCTCGTCCAAAATCGCCAGCGCCACCAGAGCAAGGCAAAGTGCTGGAACAGCCTTGACCATCGCCCCCAAAGGATCAAGCCACAGATCGGGCGCAAGCGCGGTTGCTGCGCCAAGATAGACCAGCGTGATGGCAATCATCCCCATCAGTGCGAGGCGCGCCAAGGACCGCACGAGAACAGCGGCCCCGACAGCGATGTCGGCCACGCTCCCGGCAAGGACCATCCCGAGCGCGAGCGCCGGCGACAGGCCATGCGAGACCAGAATGTCGGCGGCCACATCCTGTTTGATAAAGCCGACAATTCCGGACACCAGCCAGAACAGCGACAGCACTCCGAATACGACCGGTTTCAGCAACCAGAGCCGGGCGAACCACCGCTCCTGGACGTGAGCCGGCATGGCGGCCAGCGTTGCTTCCAGCGGCTGCAATTTGTGATCTGAAATCTCGCTCCAGGACGCGGCGTTGCCGGTCACGCCGCGTGCCAGCGCGGCAAGGGCGGCGCTGCGCAAGGGCGATCGCCAGCCAAGCAGGCCGAGGCTGTCGGCAACAACAGCCACGATCCGCCCGAGAAAGGCCGGCATCGGGACGACGCGGGCCGGCGGCAGTCCAAGCCATGCCCGGAAGGCAAACAGCACATCGGCGAGCGGGCGCGGCTCGGCTTCGACGAGATCGACGGAAAGGCGCGGCGGCAGAGATCCGGCAACCGCACGCGACACGGCCTCAGTGACGTCCGTGACCGCCACGGTCTGGATGGGCCGGCGCGCCATCACGGCAGGGATGAAACTGGGAAAGGCGGCAAGCGCGCGCAAAAGTGCCGTCCCGCCATAGGCGGCAGGCGCGATCACCAGGCCCGGGCGCAGGATCGTCCATTCGAGCGATGAATTTGTGACGGCCTTGTCGCCCTCACCTTTGGTGCTGAAGAAAACATCTGATGAGGTGGGATCGGCACCGATGGCGGAGATCTGTACGAAACGGCTGATACCGGCCTGTTCGCAGGCGGCGACCAGCGCCACGACCGCGCCGCGATGGATGGCGTCGAGGCGGTCGCGCGGGCCATTCTGCAAAGCGCCGGCCGCATTAACCACCGCATCCATGCCGGCGACCATCGGCAGCCAGTCTTCAGCGGCAAGCAGCAGCGCCATGTCGGCCGCAATCCACTGCACAGCCGGCCAGCGCCGCTCGGCATCCCTGATGTCACGGCCGAGGCCGACCACCTGATGCCCGTTGCCAACCAGGCGGGCGACGACAGCTTCGCCGATCAGTCCGTAGCCGCCGAGGACGAGCACCTTCTTGCCGGGGCTATTGGGCATAGGATGGCTTTCAGGCTGCCTCCAGCGCCGCCTTGACCGCGGCGATCGCATCATTGGCCTTCGAGGCATCCGGGCCGCCGGCCTGCGCCATGTCGGGCCGCCCGCCACCACCCTGCCCGCCCAAAGCGGCGGACGCCACGCGCACCAGATCGACGGCGCTGAAGCGGCCGACAAGGTCGTCGGTGACGGCGACGACGACGCTTGCCTTGTTGTCCTCACCGGCGCCGACGAAGACGACGACGCCCGAGCCGAGCGAGGTTTTTCCCGCATCGGCCAGCGGCTTCAAATCCTTAGGCGACACGCCGGAAACCGCTTTGCCGAGGAAGCCGACACCGGCGACGGTCTCGTTCTCCGAGGGCGCGCCGGCCGCGGCGCCGCCGCCGAGCGCCAGTTTCTTGCGCGCTTCGCTCAGTTCCTTCTCGAGCTTCTTGCGTTCGTCGAGCAGCGTCTCGACGCGCGCCGGCACGTCGGCGGGCGAGATCTTCAATGTCGAGGCGACGGCCTTCAGACGCCTGTCCTGCTCGTCGAGATGTTTGCGCGCGGCTTCGCCGGTCAGCGCCTCGATGCGGCGCACGCCGGCGGCGACCGCGCTGTCGGAGACGACGCGGATCAGACCGATATCGCCGGTTGCCCGGACATGGGTGCCGCCGCAGAGCTCAACCGAATAGGGCCGGTTGGCCTTGGCGCCGTGCAGGCCGGTGCCCATCGACACGACACGCACCTCGTCACCATATTTCTCGCCGAACAGCGCCATGGCGCCTTCGGCAATGGCATCGTCGACCGACATCAGGCGGGTCGTCACCGGGCTGTTCTGGACGACGATTTCGTTGGCCATGCGTTCGACCTCTTCGAGGTCTTCCGCCGAGATCGGTTTGTTGTGCGAGATGTCGAAACGCAGCCGCTCCGGCGCGACCAGCGAGCCTTTCTGCGCGACATGGGTGCCCAGCACCTCGCGCAAAGCCTCGTGGATCAGATGCGTCGCGGAATGGTTGGCGCGCAGCCTGGTGCGGCGCGCATGATCAACCTTCAGCTCGACGGCGGCACCCGTTTTTACGGTGCCGCTTGCCACCTTGCCCAGATGCACGAACAGACCGTCGGCCTTCTTCTGCGTGTCGGAAACCTGGATCGCGAAACCTTCGCCGGAGATGACGCCGGTGTCGCCCATCTGGCCACCGGATTCGCCATAGAACGGCGTCTGGTTGACGACCACCGCCACCGCATCGCCCTTGCCGGCGCTGTCGACGGTCTTGCCGTCCTTGACCAGCGCCTGGATGAGGCCTTCCGCAGCTTCAGTCTCGTAGCCGAGGAATTCGGTGGCCCCGGTCTGTTCGCGCACGGCGAACCACACGGTTTCGGTGGCGGCCTCCCCGGAGCCGGTCCAATGCTTGCGCGCCTCGGCTTTCTGCTGCTCCATCGCATGGGTGAAGCCGGCAAGATCGACCGAGATGTTGCGCTGGCGCAGCGCATCCTGCGTCAAATCGAGCGGGAAGCCGTAGGTGTCGTAGAGCTTGAAGGCGGTCTCGCCATCCAGCATGTCGCCGGCATGAAGCGTTTCAGTCGCTTCCGAGAGCAGGCCGAGGCCGCGCACCAGCGTCTTGCGGAACCTGGTTTCCTCGAGCTTCAGCGTCTCGGTGATCAGCTGTTCGCCGCGCAGCAGTTCGGGATAGGCCTGGCCCATCTCGCGCACCAGCGCCGGCACCAGCTTCCACATCAACGGCTCCTTGGCGCCGAGCAGCTGCGCATGGCGCATGGCGCGGCGCATGATGCGGCGCAGCACGTAGCCACGGCCCTCGTTCGACGGCAGCACGCCATCCGCCACCAGGAAGGAGGACGAGCGCAGATGGTCGGCAATGACGCGGAAGGACGCGACCGTCTCCTTGTCAGGCCCCTGCCCGAGCGCCGACGACGCCGCATCGATCAGGTGGCGGAACAGATCGGTTTCAAAGACGCTTTCCACGCCCTGTAGGATCGAGGCCATACGTTCCAGGCCCATGCCGGTGTCGATCGATGGGCGCGGCAGATCGATGCGCTCTTCCTTGGTGACCTGCTCATACTGCATGAACACCAGGTTCCAGAATTCGAGGAAGCGGTCGCCATCCTCTTCCGGGCTGCCGGGAGGGCCGCCCCAGATGTGTTCGCCTCGGTCGATGAATATCTCCGAGCACGGACCGCACGGTCCGGTGTCGCCCATTGCCCAGAAATTGTCCGAGGTCGGGATTCGAATGATGCGGTCGTCGGAAAAACCAGCGATTTTCTTCCAGAAACCAGCCGCCTCATCATCGGTGTGGTAGACGGTGACCAGCAGCTTGTCCTTGTTCAACCCGAATTCTTTCGTGATCAGGTTCCAGGCAAGCTCGATGGCACGCTCCTTGAAATAGTCGCCGAAGGAGAAGTTGCCGAGCATTTCGAAGAAAGTCAGGTGGCGCGCGGTGTAGCCGACATTGTCGAGGTCGTTGTGCTTGCCGCCGGCGCGCACGCTCTTCTGCGCGGTCGTGGCGCGCGAATAAGGGCGCTTCTCCAGGCCGGTGAAGACGTTCTTGAACTGCACCATGCCGGCATTGGTGAACATCAATGTCGGGTCGTTGCGCGGCACCAGCGGGCTCGAGGCCACGACCTCATGGCCCTCCTTGCGGAAATAGTCGAGGAATGTCGACCGGATCTCGTTCACGCCACTCATCACTGCTGCCTTTTCGCGAAAACCGCCGGCACGGCCGGCGGAAACTGGTCTCTGCTTTTAGAAGATCGACTTGGCCTTTTAGCGGGCACGCCCCACCCTGTCCAGAAACACGGAATTGGGCCAATCGAGCAGCGCGTCGACCATCCAAAAACGAAAACCGCCGGCGCGAAGGCCGGCGGTTTGGAACGCGATACCAAAGAACTCAGTACTTAAGCATCGGATAATAGACTGGATTTATGGCCGAACTCTGACCATTGCCCTACATGGCGCCGGATTCTTCCTCGAAGCCGTCGTCTTCGCCGCGCTCAGGGCCGCCATTTTCAAGGAACTTTTCGGCGATCAGCCCGGCATTCTGCCTGAGCGCCAGTTCGATCTCGCGCGCCGTGTCGGGATTGTCGCGCAGGAACAGTTTGGCGTTCTCGCGGCCTTGGCCGAGGCGCTGCGAATTGTAGGAGAACCAGGCGCCCGACTTTTCGACCACGCCGGCCTTGACGCCGAGGTCGACCAGTTCGCCGGTCTTGGAGACGCCTTCGCCATACATGATGTCGAACTCGACCACCTTGAAGGGCGGCGCCAGCTTGTTCTTGACCACCTTGACGCGGGTCTGGTTGCCGACGACCTCGTCGCGGTCCTTGACCGAGCCGATGCGGCGGATGTCGAGGCGCACCGAAGCGTAGAATTTCAGCGCATTGCCGCCGGTGGTGGTTTCTGGCGAACCGAACATGACGCCGATCTTCATGCGGATCTGGTTGATGAAGATGACCATGGTGTTGGAGCGCGAGATCGACGCGGTCAGCTTGCGCAGCGCCTGGCTCATCAAACGCGCCTGCAGGCCGGGGAGCGAATCGCCCATTTCGCCCTCGATTTCAGCGCGCGGCGTCAGTGCCGCAACCGAATCGACCACCAGCACGTCGATGGCGCCGGAACGCACCAGCGTGTCGCAAATCTCCAGCGCCTGCTCGCCGGTGTCGGGCTGCGAGATCAGCAGATTTTCGAGATCGACGCCGAGCTTGCGGGCATAGACCGGGTCGAGCGCGTGTTCGGCATCGACAAAGGCGCAGATGCCGCCCTTCTTCTGGGCTTCGGCAACCGTGTGCAGCGCCAGCGTGGTCTTGCCCGAGCTTTCCGGCCCATAGATCTCGACGATGCGGCCGCGCGGCAGGCCGCCGACGCCAAGCGCGATGTCGAGGCCAAGCGATCCGGTCGGCACGGTTTCGATCTCGACGACCTGCTCATTGGCACCCAGCCGCATGATCGAGCCCTTGCCGAAGGCGCGCTCGATTTGCGACAGCGCCGCGTCCAGAGCCTTTGATTTGTCCACCGCTTTGTCCTCTACAAGCCGCAAAGAATTCTGAGCCATGATACATCACCCCTTGGTCGTCAATGAAGGCCGGACAATCCGTAATCCCTGCCCAGTTTGTACCTTTTTTGTTCTCGTTTGGCAAGAGGGGTCAAATATCTGAAAAACAATCTTTATCCTGATTTGTTCTTTTTTTGTCTCGTGGTTTGGTTTTCGGACGCTTTCCGCATGGGGCCAGACGGTCCGGCGGTTTGGCCCCGCCCGAATCGCTGGCTTGCCTGCGAAGCTCCGCCGCACAGCGTAGCGCTTGTGCGGCTCAAATAACAAAGGTCATATCGCCGGCATGGTGAAATCAGCAAGAATCCTGGCGGTGGGCGGCGCCCATATCGACCGGCGCGGCCAGGTGTCCGGCGCCTACGTGCCGGCAGCGTCCAACCCCGGGACGATGCGCGAGGATGTCGGCGGCGGCGTCTTCAATGCGCTGCGCAGCCTCGCGCGGCTTGGTGTTTCGGCCTCGCTCATGTCAATGCGCGGCGGCGATGCGGCGGGCGAGACGGTGTCGCGCGCCATCGCTGAGGCCGGCATTGCCGACCTGTCGGCGGTGTTCCTCGACCGCACGACGCCGAGCTACACCGCCCTGATCGACCGCGACGGCGAGCTGATCACCGGCTTTGCCGACATGGCGCTCTACGACCTGGCGTTTCCCAAGCAGCTCCGCCGCTCCAAGGTGCGCGAGGCGGTCGCCGAGGCCGATGCGGTGCTGTGCGACGCCAATCTCCCGTCTTCGGCACTCGAACGGCTGGTGGCGCTCGCCGCCGGCAAGCCGGTCTACGCCATCGCCATTTCGCCGGCCAAAGTGGTGCGGCTGATCCCGGTGCTGAAGGAGCTCGCGCAGGTCTTCATGAACCGGCGTGAGGCCATGGTGCTGGCCGGCGTCGGCGCCAATGCCACCGAGCGCGAGACCGTCGACGGCTTGCGCTGCAGCGGCCTCACCAGTGGCGTGGTGACGGCGGGCGACGGCCCGGTGCTCGGCTTTGACGAAGCCGGCGCCTTCTCCATCCTGCCGCCGGCGCCGAGAAAAATTGCCGACGTCACCGGCGCCGGCGATGCGCTGGCCGGCGCTACCATCGCTGCCCTGCTGCGCGGCCTGGCATTGCGACAGGCCCTGCGCGAAGGCGTGGCCGCCGCAACGCTTGCTATCGAGAGTGCGGATGCCGTGCCGGCCTTCACCGCCGCGACCTTTGCCGAGGCGCTGGCTCTTGTGCCGGAGGCGCAGGAAATGGCATGAGGGCGGCCAATTGCCATAGCCGGAGCTTTCTTGCTCCGGATCGGAGACCGTCATGACCCCGCAAAGCGCCCGCCCCTTCATCGACATCCACCCGCCGGTGGCCGAGGCGCTCGCCGCCGGACGGCCGGTGGTGGCGCTGGAAAGCACCATCATCACCCATGGCATGCCCTACCCCGACAATGGCGCCATGGCGGCCAATGTCGAGAAGATCATTTTGGACAATGGCGCGGTGCCGGCGACGATCGCCGTGGTTGCCGGCCGCATCAAGATCGGTCTGTCCGACGGCGAGCGCGAGTCGCTGGCGATGACCGGCGACGCCATGAAACTGTCGCGCGCCGATCTCGGCTTTGCGGTGGCGCAAGGCCGCACCGGCGGCACCACGGTCGCCGCCACCATGATCGCGGCCGACATGGTCGGGATAAAGGTGTTCGCCACCGGCGGCATTGGCGGCGTGCACAAGGGCGCGGAGAAAAGCTTCGACATATCCGCCGATCTCGACGAACTGGCGCGCACGCCGGTCATCGTCGTCTCGGCCGGCGCCAAGGCAATCCTCGACATCGAAAAGACGCTAGAGGTGCTGGAGACGCGCGGCGTGCCGGTGATCGGCCATGGCTGCGAGACGATGCCGGCCTTCTGGTCGCGCCAATCGCGCTTCCGCGCACCGCTGACCCTGCACAAGCCCGAAGAGATCGCGCATTTCTACAAAACGCGGGTTGCGCTGGGCCTCGGCGGCGGCATGCTGATCGCCAACCCGGTGCCGCAGGATGACGAAATCCCGGCCGACGAGATGGCCGGCTACATCGAGGCCGCGCAGAAGGCGGCGGAGGCGCAGAGCGTGACCGGCAAGGCGGTGACGCCGTTCCTGCTGGGAAAAATCCTTGAGCTGACCGGCGGCCGGAGTTTGAAGACGAATATTGCGCTGGTCGAGAACAATGCGCGGCTGGCGGCGAGGATCGCCAGGGCATTGTAGGTTCACGCGGCCAAGGCCCCCTCACCCGGATTGCCGAGACCGAATTGCAAAGAACAATTCGGGGCAATCCGACCTCTCCCCGAGGGGAGAGGAGCGGGCCAGCGTTAACTTAAGCCTCTTCTCCCCAGCGGGGAGAAGGTGGCCGCGAAGCGGCCGGATGAGGGGGCGGCCTCGACGTGAGCCTCGCAGCAGTCAAATCACTTCCCCGCTCGCCGCCCCGCCTCATAGGCCCGGCGCGCCCAGACAATCATCTCGTCGGGATCGTCAAAGGCGCTGTCGGGGATGCTCCAATACGGCATGGCAACCAGTTTGCCGTGGCGCGAGCCGGTGTAGGTCCATTGCTTGCAGCCGGCGGCTTCGAAGTCGGGCGCGCTTTGTTCGTCGGCCTTGAGCAGCAATTCGCCGCGCAGCACGATGGCGACGATGACGCCATCGAAATAGATGCCCTTGCCGCCGAACAGTTTTCGGATCGAGACTGGGCCGAGGCCTTCGAACAGTTCGGCTATGCGTTCATTGTCCATGCCCAATCATGTCATCGCGATCTTGCCTTGTCATTGCCGCAACCAAAACCATGCTGACAAGTTGAGAGCCATCCGTCGGAGTTTTGCCATGCCGCTTCTGCTCAAAGGATCCTGCCGCTGCGATGCCGTCCACTTCGAGGTGGAAAGCCACACACCGGTGCCGTTCATGCTCTGCTACTGCTCGATCTGCCGCAAGCAGCAAGGCGGCGGCGGTTTCGCCATCAATCTCGGCGCCGACTACAAGACGCTGAAAATCACGGGCAAGCGCAGCCTTGGCGTCTTTCGCGCCGAGATCGAGGATGACGAGCATCCCACATGCGAGATCTCGTCGGGCGAGCGCAATTTCTGCAGGAAATGCGGTTCGGCGCTGTGGCTCTACGATCCGACCTGGCCGGATCTGGTGCACCCTTTCGCCTCGGCGATCGACAGCGATCTGCCGAAGCCGCCGGAAAAGGTCCACCTGATGCTGAAATACAAGGCGAGTTGGGTCGAGCCGGAGATCGGAAAAAGGGACAAGGTGTTCGACGTCTATCCCGAGGAATCGATTGCCGACTGGCACAAGCGGACAAAGATGTGGGTGAAGTAGCTCTCTTCTCCCCGTCACTATACGGGGAGAAGATGCCGGCAGGCAGATGAGGGGCGGCGCGAACTTTGGAGAGGCTGGCGCTGCCCCTCATCCGTCACTTCGTGACACCTTCTCCCCGTATAGTGACGGGGAGAAGGAAGAAGCTCAAGCCGATGCGCGTGCTTCGGCGAGCGCCTTCAGGTCTGCGGGCTTCAATTCGACCGATTCGCCGCAGCCGCAGGCCGAACTCTGGTTCGGGTTGTGGAAGGTGAAGCCGGTGCGCAGCGTCGTCTGCTCGAAATCCATCTCGGTGCCAAACAGGAAAAGGGCTGCTTCAGGCGCGACATAGACATGGGCGCCGTCGCGCTCGATGTGGTCGTCCTTGGTGTTGGGCTCGGTCACCAGGTCGACCGTGTATTCCATGCCGGCGCAGCCGCCCTTCTTGATGCCAAGGCGAATGCCATGCGCGTTGTCGCGGGTGGCGACGATCTCGCGCACCCGGTCGGCGGCCTTTTCGGTCATCGTGATGACGGCGAAGCGTCCCATTCTTTTTCCTCTTCCATTCCATGCAGGTTCAAGGCCCGCCGAATGATTCCTCACCTAAAATGGTGAAGTTTTACCACCGGCGCAAGTACGCCAGCCTCTGCCAGCCTAGTACCAACCGACCGCGACCTGCGCTTCTTCCGACATGCGATCAGGCGACCAGGGCGGGTCGAAGGTCATGTTGACCTCGACGCCGGAGACGCCTTCGACGGCGCCGACGGCGTTTTCGACCCAGCCCGGCATTTCGCCGGCCACCGGGCAGCCGGGCGCGGTCAGCGTCATGTCGATCTTGACCGAGCGGTCGTCCTCGATGTCGATCCTGTAGATCAGGCCGAGCTCGTAGATGTCGGCCGGGATTTCCGGGTCGTAGACCGTCTTCAGCGCCGAGACGATATCGTCGGTCAGCCGCGCCAGTTCATCGGCCGGAATGGTCGAAGCTGAAACCAGCGGATTGATGGCCGCTTCCGGCGCGGTCTCTGTGGTGTGGCTCGCATCATCCATGGTCATCATCCAAAGAACTTGCGCGCTTTTTCAAGCGCTTCGGCCAAAGCGTCGACTTCGGCCCTTGTATTATACATGCCGAACGATGCCCTGCATGTGGAGGTTACGCCAAAGCGTTTCAACAGCGGCTGGGCGCAATGGGTGCCGGCGCGGACCGCTACACCTTGCCTGTCTATCACCATCGACACGTCATGGGCGTGAATGCCCTGCAATTCGAACGAGATGATGGCGCCCTTGCCGGGAGCATCGCCGAAGATGCGCAGTGAATTGATGGCGCGCAGCCGTTCATGCGCATAGGTCTTGAGATCGGCCTCGTGGGCGGCGATGCGCTCGCGGCCGATTTTTTCCATGTACTCCAGTGCTGCACCGAGACCGATCGCCTGCACGATCGGCGGCGTGCCGGCCTCGAAGCGATGCGGCGGCTCGTTATAGGTGACGATGTCTTCCGTCACCTCCTCGATCATCTCGCCGCCGCCCATGAAGGGGCGCATGCCCTGCAGAATGTCCTTCTTGCCGTAGAGCACGCCGATGCCCGAGGGGCCGTAGACCTTGTGGCCGGTAAAGACGAAGAAGTCGCAGTCGAGATCCTGGACGTCGATCGGCATATGCACGGCGCTCTGGCTGCCGTCGACGAGCACCGGAATGCCGCGGGCATGCGCGATGCGCACGATCTCCTTGATCGGCGTCACCGTGCCCAGCGCGTTCGACATCTGGGTGATCGCGACAAGCTTGGTGCGGTCGGTCAGGCGCTTTTCGAATTCCTCGATGTGGAAGACGCCGAGATCGTCGACCGGCACCCAGACCAGCTTGGCGCCCTGGCGTTCGCGGATGAAATGCCACGGCACGATGTTGGAGTGGTGCTCCATGATCGACAGCACGATCTCGTCGCCCTCGCCGATATTGGGCATGCCATAGCCGTAAGCGACGGTGTTGATCGCCGCGGTCGTGTTCGAGGTGAAGACGATGTTGTCGGTGCTCGGCGCATTGAGGAAGCGGCGCACCGTCTCCCGTGCCTTTTCATAGGCGTCGGTCGCCGCGTTGGACAGGAAATGCAGGCCGCGATGAACGTTGGCGTATTCCTGGGAATAGGCGTGCTGGATTGTATCCAGCACCACCTGCGGCTTCTGCGCCGAGGCGCCATTGTCGAGATAGACGAGCGGTTTGCCGTAGACTTCGCGCGACAGGATCGGGAAGTCGCGGCGGATCGCCTCGACGTCGTAAGGGGTGGTTTCGATTTTCTGGTCCATTACAAGCTCTCTTGAGGCACCGCCGCCTCACTCCGTCACGCACCCCTCATCCGACCGAGCTTCGCTCGGCCACCTTCTCCCACAAGGGGAGAAGGTCTAGCGCTTCACCTTCTCCCCTTGTGGGAGAAGGTGGCTTGGCGCGTTAGCGCCAAGACGGATGAGGGGTGGCTTGGCCAGGCCACATCCAATTACCCGTGCGTCACGAACCAGTCGTCCAGCCTTGTTTCCAAGGCTTCGACGATCGCCTCGTCGTCCAGTTCCTCGATCACTTCGGCGACGAACGCTTTCACCAGAAGCCCCCGCGCGCTCTTCTCGTCGATGCCGCGCGCCATCAGATAGAACAGGTGGTTGTGGTCGATTTCGGTGACAGTCGCGCCGTGGCCGCAGACGACGTCGTCGGCGAAGATTTCCAGCTCCGGCTTGGTCGAGAACTCGCCGTCGTCGGACAGAAGCAGCGTGTTGCAGGCCATCTTGGCGTTGGTCTTCTGCGCATATTGATGGACGTTAATGCGGCCCTGGAAGACGCCGCGCGCCTTGCCGGTCACGACATTGCGGATCACTTCCGTCGAGGTCGTGTGCGGCACGGCATGGTCGAGCACCATGGTCACGTCGGTATGGGTGTCGCCGGCCAAAAGGTTGATGCCGCGCAATTTGAAGTCGGCGCCTTCGCCGGTCGTCCTGACCACGATCTCCTGGCGTACGAGCTTGCCGCCGGCATTCATGAAGAACACGGTCAACTTCGAATTCTTGCCGAGATGCGCCTTGAACTGCGCAAGATGCGTGGCCGTTTCCGGCTGTTCCTGGACGATCAGCCAGGTCACCTCGGCGCCCTCGCCCAGGACGAGCTGGCTGACCGAGCTGCCCAGTGCCGCGCCCTCGCCGGCCTGACGCTCGACGATAGCCGCCTTGGCGCCTGCGCCGACACGCACGGGAAAGCGCACATGCACCTGGCCGCCGGCCTGCAGGTTCTGCAATTCGATGGGCTTTTCCAGT
This sequence comes from Mesorhizobium sp. CNPSo 4684, assembly GCF_057784315.1. Lineage (NCBI taxonomy): Bacteria > Pseudomonadati > Pseudomonadota > Alphaproteobacteria > Hyphomicrobiales > Phyllobacteriaceae > Mesorhizobium > Mesorhizobium sp. CNPSo 4684. The sequence goes on from NZ_JBWLUX010000005.1 coordinate 207,576, forward strand.
TGGGCGCCATCGGCGATGTCGACGAAATAGCCGTCGGCGACAAAGGCGGTGTTCAGCGCGCCGATGGCGTCATCGCTGCCATAGGAGTCGAGGCCCGGCGCAATCGAGCCGTCGGTCAGCTTTTCCGACAGGCGCTGGACGGTCACGCCTTCGATCGCGGGGAATTTCGCGCCGGAGACGCCGTTCAGCACGGCCAGGATGGCGGAGCCTTCGACGATGGGCGGCAACGCTTTGGTGGCGGCCGTAGAATCGAATGCCGGCACCGACGTCAGCAGTCGGCGCAGATCCGTGTAGTGCCAGGATTCGATGCGCCGGGTCGGCAAGCCGTGCTTGATCGCCTCGATGGCGTCGTCGCGCTTCAGCGTCACCGCGCCGTCGCCGGGCAGCAGCGACAGCCGCTCGCCGAAGGCGTCGATCAGCGCCGTCTCGGCCTGGGTACGCTGGGGTATCGAGTGCATGTTCATCAGCTTCGCCTCTGGCATCTCACGCGGCTTCGCCGATCACGCCGGCATAGCCATTGGCTTCGAGATCGAGCGCCAGCGACTTGTCGCCGGACTTGATCACCTGACCTTTGTAGAGGACGTGCACGCTATCCGGCACGATGTGCTCGAGCAGGCGCTGGTAGTGGGTGATGACGACGATGGCGCGGTCCGGCGAACGCAGCGCGTTGACGCCGTCCGAGACGATCTTCAGCGCATCAATGTCGAGGCCGGAATCGGTCTCGTCGAGCACGCAGAGTCTCGGCTCCAGGAGCTTCATCTGCAGGATTTCGGCGCGCTTCTTCTCGCCGCCGGAGAAGCCGACATTGAGCGGCCGCTTCAGCATCGCCATGTCCATGTTGAGCGAGGCGGCCGCTTCCTTCACCCGCTTCAAAAATTCCGGGATTTTCAGCGGTTCTTCGCCGCGCGCCTTGCGCTGCTCGTTCATCGCCACTTTCAGGAATTCCATGGTCGCGACGCCCGGTATCTCCATAGGATACTGGAAGGCGAGGAATATGCCCGCGGTGGCGCGCTCGGCCGGATCCATTTCGAGGATCGACTGGCCGTTGTAGAGGATGTCACCTTCGGTGACCTCATAGTCCTCGCGGCCGGCGAGGATGTAGGACAGCGTCGACTTGCCCGAGCCATTGGGGCCCATGATGGCAGCGACCTCGCCGGCTTTCACCGTCAGGTTGAGGCCGCGGATGATCTCGGTGCCGTCATCGACGATGCGGGCATGCAGGTTCTTGATCTCAAGCATTCTTTTCTTTCCTGAATATCTTGTCCGGTCAGCCGACCGAGCCCTCGAGGCTGATGCCGATCAGCTTCTGCGCTTCGACCGCGAACTCCATCGGCAGCTGCTGGATGACGTCCTTGACGAAGCCGTTGACGATGAGCGCGATCGCTTCCTCTTCGGGAATGCCGCGCTGCATGACGTAGAACTTCTGGTCCTCGGAAATCTTCGAGGTCGTCGCCTCATGCTCGAACTGCGCCGTCGAGTTCTTGGCTTCCATGTATGGCACGGTGTGCGCGCCGCACTGGTCACCGATCAGGAGACTATCGCAGTTGGTGAAGTTGCGGGCGTTGGTCGCCTTGCGATGCGCCGAGACCTGGCCGCGATAGGTGTTCTGCGAGAAGCCGGCGGCAATGCCCTTGGAGATGATGCGGCTCGACGTGTTCTTGCCGAGATGGATCATCTTGGTGCCGCTATCGACCTGCTGGTAGCCGTTCGACACCGCGATCGAATAGAACTCGCCCGAGGAATCGTCGCCGCGCAGGATGCAGCTTGGATATTTCCAGGTGATGGCCGAACCGGTTTCGACCTGCGTCCACGAGATCTTCGAACGGTCGCCACGGCAGTCGCCGCGCTTGGTGACGAAATTGTAGATGCCGCCCTTGCCCTCGGCGTCGCCGGGGTACCAGTTCTGCACCGTCGAATATTTGATCTCGGCATCGTCGAGCGCCACCAGCTCGACGACAGCGGCATGCAACTGGTTCTCGTCGCGCTGCGGCGCCGTACAGCCTTCGAGATAGGAGACGTAAGCCCCCTCCTCGGCGATGATCAGCGTGCGTTCGAACTGGCCGGTGTTCTTCTCGTTCATGCGGAAATAGGTCGACAGCTCCATCGGGCAGCGCACGCCCTTGGGCACGAAGACGAACGAGCCGTCGGTGAACACGGCCGAATTCAGCGTGGCGTAGAAATTGTCCGAGGTCGGCACGACCGAGCCCAGATATTTCTGCACCAGTTCCGGATGCTCGCGAATGGCTTCCGAGATCGAGCAGAAGATGACGCCGGCCTGCGCCAGCTCCTTCTTGAAGGTTGTGACGACGGAGACGGAATCGAACACCGCGTCAACGGCGACACGGCCCGATTTGTAGACGTTGTCGCTGGGCTCCTCGAGTTCGGACGCGTCGGTCTTCTGCACGCCGGCCAGGATTTCCTGTTCCCTGAGCGGAATGCCGAGCTTCTCGTAGACCTTCAACAGCTCGGGATCGACGTCGCTGAGCGATGTCGGGCCGGGCGTGCTCTTGGGCGCCGCGTAGTAATGGAGGTCCTGGAAGTCAATCTTCGGATAGTGGACGCGCGCCCAGGTCGGCTCTTCCAGCGTCAGCCAGCGCCGATAGGCTTCCAGACGCCATTCCAGCATCCAGGACGGTTCATCCTTCTTGGCCGAGATGAAGCGAATAATGTCTTCGCTCAGGCCCTTGGGGGCCTTGTCCATCGCGATCTCTGTCTGGAATCCGTATTTGTACTGGTCGACGTCGATCTTTCGGACCCGATCGATCGTGTCCTGCACAGCAGGCATAAGCGTTCTCCATCCACGCCGGGGTCAAGGCCCGACAGTTTTCAAACTATGGCATCGCCAACGGCTGCCCCTGGAGGCACCGGAAGCGGCGTAAGTTCCATATAGTGCGTTTCGACCCGGAATTCACCCGGCCACTTCTCAACGCACGGCTCTACCAGGCCACGAGGCCTGAATTGGTCTTTACTTTGAGCATCGGATTATCCGAAAACCGCTTGCGCACTTTTCGGTCCGATGCTCCCGCCGCCTCAGGCAGCTTGTTCCCTGCCCGCCCGGCGCTGGGCTATTCCCGCCAGCGCAGTATGGAACAGTTCGATATCGCCGGCACTCGTTGCGTGGCCGATGGACACGCGCAAAGCACCGAGGCTGTCACCGTAACCCATGGCCTTCAGCACATGGCTCGGCCCGACCTTACCCGACGAACAGGCAGATCCTGCCGATAGCGCCACGCCGGCCAGATCGAAAGCGATCTGCGCCGTCTCGGCCTTGGTGCCGGGAATAGCGAAGAATGTCGTGTTGGCAAGCCTTGGCGCGCCGGTTCCGAAGATTTCCGCGTCCGGCACCAGTGTTTTGATGATGGTTTCGACCTCGTCGCGGCGAACCCGCACCCCGTCCATGGTCTGCAATCCGGCCAGAGCCTGCCGTGCAGCGGCGCCGAAGCCGGCGATGGCCGCCAGGTTTTCGGTGCCGCCGCGATGGCCCTTTTCCTGGCCGCCGCCATTGATCAGCGGCTTCGGCATCATCAGATCGGCCGCGGCAACAATCGCGCCGACGCCTTTGGGACCACCAATCTTATGCGAAGACAGAATCAGATAGTCGACGTAACCCGCTGAAATATCGATGGAAACGCGGCCTGCTGCCTGCACCGCGTCGACGACCAGAATGCCGCCAGCCGCCTTGACGATTGCGGCGATGGCCTCGACCGGCTGGATGACGCCGGTCTCGTTGTTGGCGGCATGGATGGCGACCAGCGGCAGGCCGTCGGCCTTGTCATGCGAGGCCAGCGCGGCTGTCAGGTGAGCGAGATTGGCGATGCCGTTGGCATCGACGCCGATCCGCGTCACCTGCGCGGCCGGAAAACGGCCGCCATTGAGCAGGCTAGGATGATCGGCTTCGCAGACATAGAGACGGCTCATGCGCACAGTGCCGCGGCCCATCTGCCAATCCGGCGTCAAAAGCGTCGAGGCAGCCTCGGTCGCGCCGGAGGTGAACACGACATGTTCGGGTTTCGCATTGACCAGCACCGCCACGTCGCGCCTGGCGTTCTCGATCAGCCGGCGCGCCGCGCGGCCCTCGGCATGCACCGACGACGGATTGGCGACGAGATCGAGCGCCGCAATCATCACCTCACGCGCCTCGGTGACGAGCGGCGCGCTGGCATTGTAGTCAAGATAGGCGCGTGCTGCGGCCATTTTCGCTCAATCGATCCCGTCAAAACCCATTCCGCAGGGATAGCGCGTTATTTCCTTGAAATTGCAAGGCAAGACGTCCTATTTACGCGGCTTGCGGTGGGGATGGCCGAGCCGTTACGGCTGGCTATCCAGTTTTGAACAATTCTAAACTAGCTTCTAAGAAGACGCTCGCCCTGCGTCAAGGCCAGAGGAAAGAGTTGTTCCGGGCGCCGCGCATTCTTATGCCACGTGGAGTATTTTATGCCTGAGGTCATTTTCACCGGTCCGGCCGGCCGCCTGGAGGGCCGCTACCAGCCTTCCAAGGAAAAGAGCGCGCCGATCGCCATCGTGTTGCATCCGCACCCGCAGTTCGGCGGCACGATGAACAACAAGATCGTCTACGACCTCTTCTACATGTTCCAGAAGCGCGATTTCACCACGCTTCGCTTCAATTTCCGCGGCATCGGCCGCAGCCAGGGCGAATTCGACCACGGCACCGGCGAATTGTCGGATGCGGCCGCAGCGCTCGACTGGGTGCAGTCGCTGCATCCGGATTCCAAGAGCTGCTGGGTCGCCGGCTATTCCTTCGGCTCGTGGATCGGCATGCAGCTTCTGATGCGCCGTCCCGAGATCGAGGGTTTCATTTCGATCGCGCCGCAGCCCAACACTTATGATTTCTCGTTCCTGGCGCCCTGCCCGTCATCGGGCCTGATCATCCATGGCGATGCCGACAAGGTGGCGCCGCCCAAGGATGTGCAGGGCCTGGTCGACAAGCTGCACACGCAAAAGGGCATCACCATCACGCAGAAGACGTTGCCCGGCGCCAACCATTTCTTCGCCAACGATTCCGAGCTGCTGCTCGAGGAATGCGCCGACTATCTCGACCGGCGCCTGGCCGGCGAATTGTCGGATCCGCGGCCGAAGCGGCTGCGCTAAGGTCCCCGGATCCGGCATCGTTCACTTCGTGCCCGTGACGGGCGCGAATGCCGTTTTACGCTGATCCATGTGATCTGGCACGCCTGACATGTGGCGCGGCCTGCCTGAACGGTGCAGAATGCCGATTCAGCCAGCCGAAGAAGGCGTGACCGATCATGTACCAACCTCCTCATTTCGCAGAGACGCGCCAAGACGTCCTGCACGGCCTGATCCGCTCGCACCCGCTTGGGCTGCTGATTTCAAATGGACAGGACGGCCCCATCGCCAACGCCATTCCGTTCCTGCTCGATGCCGAGGCCGGGCCGAACGGCAAACTGCGCGCGCACCTTGCCAAGGCCAACCCGCAATGGCGGCTGCTGGCCGACAATCCGGCATCGCCCGTGCTGGTCGTGTTCCAGGGCGCCGACGCCTATGTGACGCCGTCCTGGTACGAGACCAAGCGCGAAACCGGCAAGGTGGTGCCGACCTGGAACTATGCCATCGTCCAGGTGCGCGGGATGGTCAGAGTGATCGACGATGCAAAGTGGATCGCACAGCAGATTTCCGATCTGACGCTGTCGCAGGAAGGCGCGCGTGAGACACCCTGGGCGGTGACCGATGCGCCGCCAAGCTACATCCAGTCGCAGATCAAGGGCATTATCGGGCTGGAGATCGAGATCGCCGAGATCAGCGGCAAATGGAAGGTCAGCCAGAACCGCCCTGTCGCCGATCGGGTCGGTGTCGCCGAAGGGCTGGAGAAGGAAGCCGCCGGCGCGCCCGACATGGCCCGGCTGGTGCGGAGCTGGGGCGGCATCGACAGCCAATAGCCGCAGCGGCTATATATCGCTGGACGCAAGGGCGCAGGCAATTCAGGGGTTTGCCCGGGTTGCCCCAATGCCGAGATTCGTTTGCCGCGATGCACCGTTGCGGTCTGGTTTGCGAGCCCGCCGGAACAGCCGGAACGTCGTTTTAGGAACCGGCAATCCGTTTGTCGTGTGGCGGAAGATAAACCCCAGCCGTGTAAAGACCAGCGCGCTAGCGATGGCAACGGCACAACCGAGACCGAAGCCGGCGACGGTGTCGCTCGGATAGTGTGCGCCGACAAAAATCCGGGTCGACGCGATGGCCAGGGTCACGGCCAGCAGCATCCATTTGCGCTGTGGTAACATCAGCAACGCCAGTCCGAAAATGACGCCCATCGTTGTGGCATGGCCCGACGGGAAACTGGCAAAGCTCGCCTCCATGGCAAAAGGATGCAGCGACAGATCGCCGAGCTTGCTGAAATTCATCGGCCTGGCTCTTCCGACGCCATATTTCAGCACATTGACGACCAGAGCGGACGCCGCGATCGAACCCACCACCATGAAAGCAAAAGAGGTCCAGTTGTAGAGGGTCATCCGCGCGCGCCTGGAAAGACTGCGCCAATCCGTCAGATTCGCGGCAAGCAGCACCAGTGCCGACGGGATGAGATACCAGCCGCCCAGGCCGAAGACGGTGAAAAACTCCGTGAAGCGTTTGAAGCCGGGCGGCCACTGCCTCACCATCGCCCCTGCTGCGTCGTCAAAACGGATCGAGACCGCGATCGTCAGCAAAAGCCAGGCCACAGCCCAGACCGACCACAGGATTTTCGGGTAGCGGGCCGGGCGCGTCGCCAGGCGCCGCCGCACGATGCGCATCGTGTCGAGGAGATTGTCGCGCGACCGACGAAACACCACAGATGGCGTCACGGGGGTTTTCACTTGGCCACCCGGTAGAGGCCAAGCGACAGCCTGTCGCCCGAGGAATAATTGAGGCCGTCGATCTCGGTGAGGCGGTTGGCCGTCTTGCCTTGCGCGGCCAGCATATCGCTCAGCTTCTTCTCGTCGGCGACAGGCGCCAGCCCGAGCGCGCAGGCCGAATCGCCGAGCAGGTGTGCGGCGACGCCGTCGACATCGGTCAGGATCGTCTTGGTTCCGACCAGGAAGACAAGGCTCGGTTCGTGATATGGCGCCGAGGCAAGCACGGTCGTGTCGCAGGGACGGTTCACGTCGACCGCAGCCTTGATCGCCGGGCTCAGCCAGATCGGCTTCAGTGACGGGGCGATCATCCCGAACAGCAAGCCAAGAGTGATGCCGGCGCCGGCCGCGATCGCACCGATGCGGGGAAGCGACACCTGCAAACGGCGGGGAAAGGCGAGATAGCCGGTGACGAGCGCGGCAAGTGCGGCCGGAATGCTCCACCACGAGAATGCCTTGGCGAGATAGATCGGCGCGCCAACCGAGACAACGGCCAGGCCGATGCTGACCAGGCCAAGACCGAAGGCGGTCGACCACCAAAGCCATGACTGCCAGCGCTTGAGCGGCGCATTGGCGTCCTCCGGCTGCAGGGTCAGAAGCCAGCCGACCAGCAGCGCCATGCCAGGATAGGCCGGCAGCACATAATGCGGCAGCTTGGTCGGGATCAGCTCGAATACCAGCCAGAACGGGATGTACCACGCGAGGCAAAAGCGCAGGCGCGGATCGTCGCGCAGGCGGTTGAGCGCCTGCAGCCCGGCGCCGACGGCGATCAGCCCGAACGGCCACATGAACAGCGAATAGGTCAGCACATAGAAGCCGGGCGGAATGCCGTGCGATTCCTCGCCTGAGGCGACCTTGCCCAGCATGTCCTTGCCGACCGCTTGCTGCAGGAAGGCGCCATGGCTCTTCCAGGTGATCAGCGCGAGCCAGGGCAGTGCGATCAAGAGCACGATCAAAAGGCCGCGGCCGACTTTCAGGTTTTTCAACCAGCGCCCATCGCGCTCGAAAGCAAACAGTGCCGCAACTGTCAGCGCCGACAACAGAGGCGCGATCGGTCCCTTGATCAGGATCGCAATGCCTTGCGCCACCCAGAATATCCACCAGAGATGGCCGGCCACCGGTTGGTTGCGGCGCGAGGCGGTGTAGATCCGCGCCAGGGCGCCTTGCGCCGCAACGCAGCAGGCCAGAAGCATGGCGTCCGTCTTGGCGTCGCGGCCTTCGAAGGCGGTGGCGAAGATCGCTGCCATGATCAGTCCGGCCGCGAGGCCGGCATTGGCGCCGAAAAGACTGGCGCCTGTCCAGGCGATCGCCACCACGGCAATGGCGATGCCCAGCGCCGAGACCAGGCGATAGATCCAGATCGGCGCCCCGGCCCCCTCGCCGCTCAGCGTCACGGCCGCCGATTGCAGCCAGTAGATGCCGACCGGCTTCTGATAGCGCGACATGTCCTGGAAGCGGATGTCGACATAATCGCCGGTTTCGACCATCTGCTTGGTGGCCTGGACGAAACGCGATTCATCGCGGTCGATCGGCGGCAGCGAAGCCAGCCCACTGGCCGTCAGCAGCAGGCTGAACAGGAAAAGCAGGACGTAGTTCCTGTTCATTGCAACCACCGGATCCTGCCTTGACCAGACTTTCCTCAGTCGACCCCAGACTTTCTTCAATCGACCTTTGTCATCGCCGCCGCTTTGCGCTCATTGGCGATGAGCCAAAGATTTCTGACATAGATGAACATGCCCATCGCCTGGCCGGCGATGAACACCGGATCCTGGCGCACGATGGCATAGATCAGCAACAGGCCGCCGCCGAACAGCGAAAAGAACCAGAAAGCGACCGGCACGACGCTGCGCTTGGCCTTTTCCGAGGCGAGCCACTGCACGACGAAGCGCATGGTGAAGAAGAACTGGGCGACGAAGCCGAGCAGGATCCAGGCGTCGAACTGCTTGATGAAAACCTGGTGCAGCCAGGTCGCCAGTTCCTGAAACACGTTAGCCATGCGTGATTTCCTCTACCGTTGGCATCCTGCGGCGCCGGCGCCGAAGCCACCAGACGCCGGCGAGATCGAGCACGCCCTGCAGGCCGCGGTCGAAGATGCCGTAATTCGACTTGCCGTGGCGCCGCGAGCGGTCGACGACGTCGCAGTGCACGACGCGGTAACCTTCCTGGATGACCAGCGCCGGAACAAAACGATGCGTGCCGTCGAAGAACGGCAGTTTGCGCAGAATATCGGTGTGGATCGCCTTCAGGCCACAGCCGGTGTCGCGGGTGTCGTCATGCAGGATCGCGCCACGCAGCCAGTTGGCGAAGCGCGACGCCAGTTGCTTGATCTTGCTGTCGCGGCGCTTCAGCCGCTGCCCTTGCGCGGCGCCGAAATCAGGCCCGGCCTTGCGCAGCGCGTCGACCAGCACGGGGATATATTGGGGATCGTTCTGGCCATCACCATCGATGGTTGCGACGATGGCGCCGCGCGCCGCCCAGGCGCCCGAGCGCACCGAAAGCGACTGGCCGGCGGATTTTTCGTGGCGCAGCTGACGAAGCGGAAACGGGCGTCTGGCTGCCTCGGCGGCAAGCACGGAAGCCGTATCGTCGGTCGAACCGTCATTGACGACGATGATTTCGAAGTCGCGTCCGGTCATCGCGGCCTCGATCTCATCGATCAGAAGCGGCAGGTTCGCCGCCTCGTTGCGGCAAGGAATGACGATGGATATCAATGCGTCCGGCATATGTCGCGTCGGGCTCTGTCACAGGATATGGCATTTTGGCGGATGCCGTGCGGTGCCGTTCCAGCGGATCGAAGGTTGCATGAACCCGTTGGCGCGGCGCCTCATTACGCCAGCCGGCAAGATGAAGCAAGCGCGCGCGGCAGCCCAGCATATGCCGTCTCTGCGGACGCAAACCGGAAACCACTTTTGCTTCGGCCGCTTGGATGCTAAACGCCCGCGTTCGTATCACGCCGGGCAGTTGGGGTCCGGCGCTTTCAGGAAGAAACAATGTCTGCCTTCAAATCCGATTTCCTGCGCGTCATGAGCGAGCGCGGTTTCATCCATCAGATCTCGGATGAGACCGGGCTGGATCAACTTTTCGCGAAGGAAACGGTGACCGCCTATATCGGCTTCGACGCAACCGCAAAAAGCCTGCATGCCGGGTCGCTGATCCAGATCATGATGTTGCACTGGCTGCAGCAGACCGGCCACCGGCCGATCGCGCTGATGGGCGGCGGCACTTCGATGATCGGCGATCCGTCCTTCAAGGACGAGGCGCGCAAGCTGCTGACGCCAGCGGATATCGAGGACAATCTGGCCGGCATCCGCCGCAACTTTGCGCCTTACCTCACATTCGGCAGCGGACCCAACGACGCCATCATGGTCAACAACGCCGACTGGCTGATGGAGATCAACTACGTCAACTTCCTGCGTGATGTCGGCCGGCATTTTTCCGTCAACCGCATGCTCGCCTTCGATTCGGTCAAGCTCAGGCTCGACCGCGAGCAGTCGCTGTCGTTCCTCGAATTCAACTACATGATCCTGCAGGCCTACGACTTCGTCGAGCTCTACAAGCGTCAGGGCTGCCGGCTGCAGATGGGCGGCTCCGACCAGTGGGGCAACATCGTCAACGGTATCGATCTTGGCCATCGCATGGAAAATGCGCAGCTTTACGCGCTGACCACGCCGCTGCTCACCACCTCGTCCGGCGCCAAGATGGGCAAATCGGCGTCAGGCGCGGTCTGGCTCGATGCCGAGATGCTGAGCCCCTACGAATTCTGGCAATACTGGCGCAACACCGAGGACGCCGATGTCGGCCGCTTCCTCAAGCTGTATACGACGCTGGCCCTGGATGAGGTCGCGCGCCTGGCAGCGCTGGGTGGTTCCGAGATCAACGAGGCGAAGAAAGTTCTCGCCACCGAGATCACCGCCACGCTGCACGGCCGTGAGGCGGCGGAAAAGGCCAGCGAGACGGCTCGCAAGACTTTTGAGGAAGGCGTGACGGCCGAAACCCTGCCGACCGTCGAGGTCGACGGCGCAGCGCTCGAAGCCGGCATCGGCATCCTGTCGCTGTTGGTCACCGCGGGCCTTGCCGGGTCCAACGGCGAGGCGCGGCGTCACATCCAGGGCGGCGCCGTGCGCCTCAACGACCAGTCAATATCGGATGACCGCAGGATGGTGACACCTCGGGATCTCAGTCCGGAAAACGTCGCAAAGCTTTCATTGGGCAAGAAAAAACACGTTCTGGTGCGGCCGGTGTGACCGGACGGCATCAGGAGGAAACACAAGCGCGGCCGTAACGACATTCGGCTGAAACACACCTCTTGCTACTTCCTGCCGCCGAGCGCGACCGGAGCGCGGTACAGGAGGCGAATCCATGGATCAATTGGCTGTTGTCGTTCGTCGCGCGACGGAGCGGGACCACCAGGCGATTCGCGCATTGGTGCGTTCTGAGCGCCTGAACCCAACGGGCATCAATTGGCCCAACTTTATGGTTGCGGTAGCCAAGGGCCGCGTCATCGGTGCGGTGCAAATCCGCAAACATAGTGATGGCTCGCGCGAACTCGGCTCGCTCGTCGTCACCAAGGAAGCGCGAAGCCATGGAATCGCTTCGAGGCTGATCGATACGATGCTTGCCGACGATCAAGAGCCCATTTGGCTGATCACGGCCGTGCCCAATGCCAACGCCTATTCACGATGGGGCTTCGAGCAAATCCAGGTACGGGCGGCCCCAGCAAAAGTACGGCGCAACCATCTGATGGGAAGCATGGCGCGCATCATCTCCTTCTTCAAGCGGCGACCGATGCAACAACTGGTGATCCTGGAACGTCGCCCGATAGACGGACGGATGACTGCGCGAAAATCCGCACCAGGCCTTGGGCGTGAACGTGGTCAGGGCGAACGTGCACCCGCCTAGAATCGAATTCGGCCTTTCGGCGACTGTTCGTGCTAGCGATATTCGAAGATCGAGCGGAAAATGCCCGGCGCGATCACCGATAGCGGGTTTATGTCCAGCACCGGCTTGTTGGCGTTGCCCTTGAGCCGGTAGGTGACGCCGATCAGGCCGCGGTCGCGACCGTTGCCGAGCAGCGCGCCGACCAGCGGCAATTCGCCGAAGATGCGGTTGAGGCCATAGGCCGGCATGAATGTGCCGGTCATGTCCATATTGTTGTTCTGGTCGTAGAGCGTGCCCTGGAAGGTGGTGCCGATGCGCGGGCCGCGCAGGACGCCATTGGCCAGCTTCAGATAGCCTGAACCCTTGTCGATCTCGGAGTAGCCGCGCTCGAACTTTACCCGCGAAGTGTCGATCTTGCCTTTGACCGCTTCGTTCAGGCTGCGGCTGTCGCCCACCGGCGTGGTCGATACGATCGAAGCGAGCTTCGGTTCATTGACGATGAAGAAGTTGCTTGAGTCGACCTGACCCCGCATCGGCCCGTCGGCCGCGCCGCTGAGCGCCAGCGTGATCGAGCCGCCTTCCATGTGCTCGTAGATGTTGAGGAAGCGCAATATGGCCCCGGCGTCGGCCGACTTCATGTTGAGCGCGCGCGCGCCATTGCCTGCGGTGTTGCTGATGGTGATCGCGGCGCCTGAACTTGCCGTGGCGCTGACCTTGAGCCCGTTCACCTTGGAGCCGGCGGCGCTGTAGTCGAGCTTCAGATTGGACAGGACCTCGTCGTGGAACCCGGTCAGCGAAGTGACATCGGCGCTGACCGAAACCGCATCCGTGCCGGTTGTCTTGGTGGCGGTATCGACGTCGGAGGTGAACTGCTTGATCAGCGAGCGGGCATCGAGCGCATTGCCGCTGACATCGACCGCAAAGCCCTTGCCCGACCGCTTCACCGTCACCGCGACGTCGTCGCCCCTGTTCAAAGCGACTTTGCTGAAGCGCGCCGAAGACAGCGCGCCCTTGACCAGCACGACATCGCCTTCGACGGAAAAGCTCTTTCCATCAAGGTCGAAATCGGACAGCGTTGTCGTATCGCCCGACTTAGCCATGGTGAAAGTGGCATGGGCGGGAATGCCCGGCCCCTTGCTCCAGCCGGCCCAGGGAATGTCCAGCCTGGCGCTGGTCAGGTCGACCGCGACGTTCTGGCTGCCGTCGCCGCTCTTGTCGATCGCCACCTTGATGGTTCCCGAAATCAGCGGCGACAGGCCAGGCATGGTGGTGGCGCGTGTCTTGTCGTCGAGCACAAGCGCCACCTTGCGGCTGCGCGGCGGTCCGTCATCCCCGAGCGGCTCGATCAGATCGAGTTCAGCCGGAATGCCGTTCAGCTTCGCGTCGGCCGAGATCACCGCCTTGTCGGGCCCGACTTCGATCGAACCATCGGCCTCGGTTATCGTCTGGTCTTCGAACGGCTTGGCGAGCGACAGGTCCTTGTAGTCGAGCGTCACCAGCCAATCGAGCTTCGAGGTGTCGACACCGGACTGCAGCGGAATGTCGGCCTTGACGTGACCCGTCACCGTGCCGGACAGGTCGTCCGGCGCAATACCGACATGTCGCATTGCGTTGATCGGTTCGTAGGAAGCGAGTTCGGCGATGGCCGGCGCCTCGCCGGCGACGTCGATGTCGAGCGCGCCTATCACCGGCGGGCGGTTCGCCGCCTTCACCGACAGCGTGCCATTGCTTGCCGCCACGGCGCGGCCACTCGGCATATAGACGCTGCCCGAAGACAGAGCTATGTCGACATCGTTGCCGTGGAAGGAAACCACGCCAATGGCATCGCGGATCGGCGGGATGCGGCCGGCGGTGTCGAAGCGCGAGCCCTCGACCTGGAACCGGCCGAACACCTCGTCAGCCGAAAGCGGCACGCCGTTGCCGAGCCGCCCCGGCACGACCTGGAACTGCAGGTTGGCGTCGACGACACGGCCGCCAAACAGATTCTGCAGCACCCACAGCCGGGCATTCTTGGCTGAAAACCAGGGCCACAATTGCTTGACATGCGAGACCGGCATGTCGTGGACGTTGAGCGACAGCGAAATGCCCGGCGGCCCGTTGTCGATGAAGGCAAGTGCGGCTGTGCCCAGCACCTCGCTGCCCGATCCCGACCTGATGCCGATCTGCTCGGCGACGAGCTTGCGGCTTTTGATCTGATAGACGCCGGCGATGCGGGCGAAGAAATTCAGTGCCGGCTCGGGCGATTCCGTCGGCGCCAGCGTCGAGCCGTCGCTGGTCAGGTCGTAGCGGTAGGAAGGCTCCTCACCGGCTGCGCCGGTCGCCGGCTTGGGCCCGATCGAACCGGCGAAATTGAACGTCGAACGGCCGGTCTTCAAAACCAGCCTGCCGACATCTATCTTGTTGGATCCGGAGACAAGCGTGGCGTCGACATCGACATCGGCCGGCAACAGCCCGCGTGTGCCGAGGTCGAGCACCGAGCCGGTTAGCGACAGCGAGGCCGTCAGCCGGGAATCGCTTTCGCCCGAGCCTTCGGTCCCCGTCAGCTTCAAAGCGATCGCGCCGGTTTTCCCGCCTGCCTCTGGCGTTGTCTGTGGAATGGCCGCCATGTCGATGGCCGCATTCAACGCAGTGACCCGCAGGGAGGTCGTATCGCGGGTGGCGGCAGCGGTGACCATGAGCGCCCGGCCATCGATATCCGCCTCGGAGGAGAACTCCATGCTGCCCGGGCCCGACTGCAGCACGGTGGCATTGGCGATGTTGACCAGCTTGACCGAGCCGGCCTCGGGCAGTTCGAACTCGACATTCTTGAGATCGATCCGGCGCATCGAATCCTCGCGCACGGCATCGAGCGCATGGTTGACGTGACCGAAGACAGCGGCGGCCAGCTTTTCCGGATCGATGAGGCCGTCTTGATTGCGCAGCTCGGCTGTCCAGTCGCCGCCCGACGGCATTGCCGCGGTGACAATATGGGCGTCGGAAATCCTGGCGCTGGTCAGCCGCACCTCGCCCGAGAGCAGCGGTATCAGCCGGATGCCGAAACGCACACGCCCGGCGTCGGCCATCGGCTTGCCGTCGGCGGTCTTGACGCTGACGTCCTTGACCTGCAGCGCAATGAAGCTCGACCCGTCAAGCGTCAGGCTGGCAGGACCGACGGCGACCTTGACGTCGAAACCGGCGAGTTTCTCGATCCCCGTTTCGGCTTCCGCCCGCAGCCGCTCGCTGCCGATGCCGGTGGCGCCGATGACATAGACGGCAGCGGCGGCCAGCAGCACCAGGGCCGCGACGCCGGCAAACAGGCGGGCAAGGATGCGAAAGCCACGGCCGATCCGCGCCTTGCCGAGCGGCGGCACGCTGCAGGCAGACGGGAAAGTCCCCAGGTCGGTGATCTCGTCACGCCTGAACCGGATTTTCTCGGGCTGCGGTTCTTCCTGATCCACGCAATTTTCCGTTGTACGAATTCGATCGTGGACGAATCCCCGCTCGACACTATAACGATGCAGCCGGGCGCGTAACCTCAAACAAGGGCATCGATATGGCTGATCTCGACATTGGCGACGCTGCTCCGCAATTCGACCTGCCGCGCGACGGCGGCGGCTCGCTCAGCCTTGCCGCGTTGCGGGGAAAACCCGTCGTACTTTACTTCTATCCGCAGGACGACACCACAAGCTGCACCAATGAGGCGATCAGCTTTTCCCAGCTGAAGCCGGAGTTCGAAAAGGCCGGCGCCGTCGTGATCGGCCTATCGCCTGACAGCGTAAAGAAGCACGACAAATTCAAAACCAAATACGATCTCACCGTCGACCTGGTTGCCGACGAGGAGCGCAAAGTGATCGAGGCCTACAATCTGTGGGTCGAAAAGACGATGTATGGCCGCAACTATATGGGCGTCGAACGAGCGACGTTCCTGATCGGCAAGGACGGCCGGATCGCCGGCATCTGGCACAAGGTCCGGGTAAAAGGTCATGCCGAAGCGGTGCTGGAGGCGGTGCGCGCGCTCTGACACGCCGCCGATCTCACCACCCTGCCCGCAACCCGCCACTCGTTTTGCGCGCATCCTTGCCGGCCGGCACCCACGGCAAAGCTTTGTTAACCCTAATAATGTGTAATCAGGCTTCGTTGGTGTCGTAACGAAAGCTTGGTCCCGTGAACCTAACCGGTCAGTCAGCGGTCTTCGGCAGACGCAAGGAGCCCCATACGGTCATCATTGCGCGGGGCAATGAAATCCGACATTTCACCATCCGTCCGTGGCTCGTCGCCTTTCTTGGTTCGGCACTGGCGGCAATCGCCATCGGCTATCTGCTGGCAACCTCCTATCTGGTGCTGCGCGACGATCTGATCGGCGCCACCACGGCGCGGCAGGCGCGCATGCAGCAGGCCTATGAGGACCGCATCTCGGCATTGCGCGCCCAGGTCGACCGCATCACCAGCCGCCAGCTTCTGGACCAGAAACTGATGGAAACCAAAGTCAGTGAACTGCTCGAGCGGCAGAGCCAGCTCAGCCAACGCCATGGCCGCCTCGGCCCGATCCTCGAACGGGCCGAAAACGAAGTCGGAACGCCGCCAACCGCTGATGCGGCAACGGCAGCAAAGCCCGACGAGCATGCCGAACTGACCGGCGGCGAGCCCTTGGCCTATTCGGTCGCCAGCCTCGGCTCGGGCGACACCAGGCCGTTCTCTTTGTGGTCGACCCGCTCCGATCCGCTGCCAAGCGAAACGGCGGCGGACCGTGCCGACAAGCTGTTCGTCTCGATCAACGATTCGCTCAAGGCCATCGAAAGCCAGCAGCTCACCCGTATCGCCACGCTTGCCGACAATGCCTACAAGAGCGCCGATGCCATCACCCAGGCGCTCGAGGCGGCCGGCCTGCCGGTCGACAGCGATTTCGGCAAAAACGAAAGCGATGTCGGCGGACCGCTGATCCCGCTGGACTCCTCGATGATGTTCGACAGCAAGGTCAAGGAACTCGACGAGGCGCTGGATACGCTCGACCAGTTGAAGAAGGAGGCGCGGCGGCTGCCGCTCGCCAACCCTGCCCCCGGCCATTCCGTCACCAGCCCGTTCGGCGTGCGCACCGACCCGATCCTTGGCACCGCGGCCCTGCATTCAGGCATGGATTTCCGCGCGCCGATTGGCATGGCGGCCAAGGTCACTGCGGCCGGCGTCGTCACCAAGGCCGGCTGGAACGGCGGCTATGGCCGCATGGTCGAGGTCGACCATGGCAATGGCTTTGCCACACGCTATGGGCATTTGAGCGAAATCGATGTGGCCGTTGGTCAGAAACTCGCCGCCGGCGACATTGTCGGCAAGACCGGCAGCAGTGGCCGCTCCACCGGCCCGCATCTGCACTACGAGGTCCGCCACAATGGCGAGGCCATCGACCCGCTCCGCTTCCTGACCGTGGGCAAGAAGGTCGAGCAATATCTTTAAGGGCCAATTCATTCGCGTCAGCGCGACTTGGACTTATGCGCCAGGCTAATCCTCGGTGCTTTCGTCATGGCGCCGGTATGCTGCCTCATAGTCACGGCCGCCGTAGAACACATTGACGATTTCCACGGTTTTTCCGACTCGATAGACGATTACGGCGCTGCGCTCAAAGGGCACCGTACGCAACCCCGGCTGAAGGTCGTCACGCGGTCGGCCGCCGTGCGGTACATCGCCAATCCTGCGGCACCGGCCGAGAATTCTGCCGATAAAGCCGGAGGCAACAGCATGGCTTTGGCTGGCAAGCGCTATGGAGCGATAGATTGCCTTTAGGTCGGTGAGTGCTTCGGGCCGCAACGTGACCTTAGCGCGTCGCATTAGGGGAGCCAGCGGCCTCGCTTTCCATGAACCGGGCCATCTCGGCCTCGGCCTCCTCCAAAGTCAGGCTGGGGCGTGGATCATCGATGGAGCGACGGATTCGGGCGCGCATAGCCTCCAGGCGCTCGGCGTCCTCAATGCGTTGCCGCTGCCACACTCGCACGGCATCACGCATAGCCTCGCTGGTGGTGGCAAATTCGCCAGCCTCCACACTTTCTCGGATAGCCTGCATCTGCTCACGAGCCATAGTAACGCTGACTTTTTCGGCGTTGTTCATGACTAGGGGCTCCCTAAATTTCCACTCCACAAGGTAGGATAAATTCCGACCAGACGCCAGAAATTTGTGGCCTAACGTATGCGCGCTATGGCCACCGCTACAGGTTTATACGCCAAGAACAAGGAGCGCCATTGACTCAAACTGAGTTGTAGGATGATATGTATCACCCTATAGCCCAACATCATCTGACGGCCTCCTAATGACAATGCATGCCCTTTCGCCAAACGTTCTCGGTGCCCTGCGGGACGCTGTCGGGCCGAATGGCATGACCGTCGATGCCGCCGGCATGGCGAAATATCTCGGCGACTGGTCGGGCGATCATCATGGCGAAGCACTTGCCGTGCTGCGGCCGGCTTCGGTGGCCGAGGTCCAGGCGGTGGTGCGGCTCTGCGCCTCGTTCGGGCTCGGCATCATCCCACAAGGCGGCAATACCGGCCTGGTGGCGGGCGCGATCGATATCGAGACCGCCGGCTCAGTGGTCGTCAGCCTGGAGCGGCTGAACGCCATCCGCCGCGTCGACGCCGACAATTTCGTGCTGCAGGCCGATGCCGGCTGCATCCTGCAGACCGTGAAGGACGCTGCCGACGAACAGGAC
>NZ_JBWLUX010000041.1:0-54937 GCF_057784315.1 Mesorhizobium sp. CNPSo 4684
CCTACTCCACCGTCACCGATTTCGCCAGATTGCGCGGCTGGTCGACGTCGGTGCCCATGAAGACGGCGGCGTAATAGGCCAGCATCTGGATCGGCAGCGCATAGATGATTGGCGAGATGATTTCCGGCACGTCGGGCAGGATGATGGTCTCCATCGTCTTGACGCTGACCTGCGCCGCGCCCTTGGCATCGGTGATCAGGATGATCTTGCCGCCGCGCGCCGCCACTTCCTGCATGTTCGACACGGTCTTCTCGAAGATGCGGTCATGCGGGGCAATGACGATGACCGGCATGTTCTCGTCGATCAGCGCGATCGGGCCGTGCTTCAGCTCGCCGGCGGCGTAGCCTTCGGCGTGGATGTAGGAGATTTCCTTGAGCTTCAGCGCGCCTTCCATGGCCAGCGGGAAATTGGTGTCGCGACCGAGATAGAGCACGTCCTTGTAGCGCGAGATTTCACGCGCAATGCGCTCGATCTGCTCTTCGAGCTTCAGCACCTGGTTGGCGTAGCGCGGCGCTTCCGAAAGCGCGCGCACCAGCGTCTTTTCCTCGTCCTTCGAGATCGTGCCGCGGGCCACGCCGGCGCGCACCGCCAGCGACGCCAGCACCGAAAGCTGGCAGGTGAAAGCCTTGGTCGAGGCGACGCCGATCTCCGGCCCGGCCAGCGTCGGCAGCACGACATCGGATTCGCGCGCCATGGTCGATTCGCGCACATTGACGACGGCGCCGATCTTCATGCCGGCCTTGCGGCAGTAGCGCAGCGAGGCAAGCGTGTCGGCGGTCTCGCCCGACTGCGAGATGAAGAAGGCGGCATCATCAGCCGACAGCGGCATTTCGCGGTAGCGGAATTCCGAGGCGACATCGATGTCGACCGGCAGCCGCGCATAGCGCTCGAACCAGTATTTGCTGATCAGGCCGGCGAGATAGGCGGTGCCGCAGGCCGAGATCGCCAGCCGGCCGATCTTGGCGAAATCGAAGGGCAGCTCCAGCGGCTTCGACACGCCGGAGACGAAATCGACATAATGCGCCAGCGTGTGCGAGATCACTTCCGGCTGCTCATGGATTTCCTTCTCCATGAAATGGCGGCGGTTGCCCTTGTCGACCATGAAGGAGGTCGACAGCGACTGCTGGCGCTTGCGGTCGACCTTTTTGCCGTCGATGTCGAAGATGGTGACGCCCTCGCGGCGCACCACCGCCCAGTCGCCGTCTTCGAGATAGGTGATCGAATTGGTGAACGGGGCGAGCGCGATGGCGTCGGAGCCCAAAAACATCTCGCCGTCGCCATGGCCGACGGCCAGAGGCGGGCCGTTGCGGGCGCCAACGATGAGGTCCTCGTCGCCCGTGAACATGATGGCCAGCGCAAAGGCGCCTTCCAGCCGCTTCAGCGCCTGGTGCGCGGCCTCGACCGGCTTCAGCCCTTTGGCCAGTTCCCGCGCCACCAGATGCGCCACGACCTCGGTGTCGGTCTGCGACGAGAAGACGTAGCCGTCGCGGATCAGTTCGTCGCGCAACTCGGCGAAATTCTCGATGATGCCGTTGTGGACGATGGCGACGCCGTCGGAAAAATGCGGATGCGCGTTGGTCTCGTTGGGCACGCCGTGCGTTGCCCAGCGCGTGTGACCGATGCCGATCGTGCCGTCGAGCGGCTCGTCCTTCAGCCGCCGTTCGAGGTTGATCAGCTTGCCTTCGGCGCGGCGGCGCCCGAGCGCGCCTTTCTCGACGGTGGCGACGCCGGCCGAGTCATAGCCGCGATATTCCAGCCGTTTCAAAGCATCGACGATGAGCGGCGCAACCTGGTGCTGGCCGACAATCCCGACGATGCCGCACATGGCCTGCTCCTATTGTCAGCGAACCCTGGCCGAGTTGCTGCAACAGATACATTACCTCTGCTTGATCGCCAGCTGATCGTTCAATCGAAGGAGCAGATTAAGGTTAATCTGACGCCGAACAACGGCGCACCTGTGAAGGGAATAGTGATCTGCTACGGCTATCGGCTCAGAATGTGGCGTATGATCAGCCCTGGGTGGCGACCGCGAGCCTCTTGGCCCTATGGTGCGGAAAAAGGACCGAGCATCTCTTCAGAGGCTGCGTTGCCTGGTTGAGAGAAGGGCCTATGTGATTTAAGGGGCACAGTCGTAGTCCGGTGCAAAGGCAGCAGATGACACAAACTCTTACCGGTGACGGTCGCACAGTGGGCGCCGTGATGCTCATTCAAGGATTGCTAGCGCAAATGATCGCACGGCATCCTGAACGCGACCTCATTCTCTCGGAGGTGCAGCACCTCGTGAATGAGATGAGATCGCAGGCATCCGATCCCTTTTCGGAAGGAACGTCTGACCAGTTCGTGTTTCTTACCGAGGTTGCCGAGGGCATGGCAGACACACTGGCAACTATCACCGCAACTGCCCAAGCACTCGTGGTGCCGTCGGCACCTGAAACGGAAGACCAGGCAGGCGAACGAAAGCCGCGAAAGAAATCGCCTCCGAAAAGAGCCCGCCAGCCGGTGCCAGCTGACAGTCTTAAATAGCCTGAGAGGGTCCGGCGTGGAATGATCCGAGAGACCGGTTGGTTACGGACAAGCCGTGTCTCGAACCGGGCCGGGGGTGCGTGAACCCGCGCCTCTGGGGACCGCTGGCGCGGGCTTGCGATTTGGATTTCCCAATCATCAAGGACGGATATCGGGGGAGAATCCGTATCCGAAATCCGGAAACTTTGACTCAGTTTGCGTCGTTCCTATCGAGATGGAGGGTTCACATGCTGAACTTAAGTTGGCTTGGCGTGCTGATAATTTCGTATGCCGCAATCGTTGGCACGAATCGATTCCTGTTCCAAATAACGCCCGATCGAACGGCCACGCCCGATCGAACGAAAGGATCCCTTCAAGCGTTCGAAATTCTCGCCGTGCTAGGTAACGTGATTTTGCTCTTCGGATTTTTCTCAGCGCAAGGGCTATAGCGAGCACGCGGATTTTGGTGTGACAGGCCATCGATCTGAGGTCGTAGGCCGCCAGGAAGCAGCCCATCCAATCGATGCGCCACCTCAGTGCATCCAATGTTTCTTCTTTCACACGCCAACCGGCCGCCTCTCGCATCGAGAAAAGACTACCAAGCCCGGCCTGGCCAACCCGAAGACAGAGCGTTCGGGCCAGCGCAGATCCACTCGGGTTTTGGCCTGAACGATCCTTCGTTTAAATGCTTCGCTGAGATCAGGAGCAGCGCAAACATCTTGGTCAGCCGGGGTGCTTGCTGCCCTCCGGTGAGGCCCGGTGCGCTTACTGTCTCCCCCGACATGAGAGCGCCGGGCCGCTGCAGATCACCGCTGCTGTCAAAGATCGGGCATGTTCTGGTTGTACCTGAGAACTTCCAGTGCGCCGCGCACTGCTTGGTCGAGTCCAGGCGACAGCGATCATTTGGACGCCAGCTTCGAACCGGCTGTCGACCGATGCGCGGCTTCCGAACCGAAATCGCAGCTTGGGGCAAGCCCAGTCGATGCCAGCCTTTCCAATAAGAGGAAGGAGGACTCACGAACTGGTTTGCCTGCGCCCTTCCTTTGCTGCCCTGTACTCGCCTTCCCAAGGTAAGCTTTCAAAGTCCGGCCTATACCCACGTTCGCGATAGTGAGCCGCGTCAACGTAGCTGGCTTTCTTGTCTTCCATCACACACGCGCATGGAGGATTTCCCGGACACCTGTAAAGGCCTGTTACTGTCATGGATGTTGCTTCCTTGTACTAATTGGCCTCGGTGCCCAAAAATTATCCTGACCTGTCCAGCTAGAGCGGTGTTTGTGCCCGGCCGCCACTAATGCGCCGACAGCAATCCAACGCTAGAGACCGAGAATTTGGAACTCCCGCTTGAACTATCGACATTCCGGTGAGCCATTTCATCGTTCGAAGACATGAAAGCAAAGCGCCGTGCGGAGCGACAATTGACAGGTCCGGCGGACCGCCTGGTTTTGTATTGGCGGCTTGATCGCCAGTTTTGCCGGGCCGCGCATCCGTTTCGTATTGCACCGGCGTCAGGTCCGATGGATGGCTGGCCGCGGACGCTCTGCCGAGCATATCGCCATTCTCAGCCAACTTCGCGGTCGCGACTTTCGAGCGCCTCAAGCATGGTCGTGAACAGGCTACCCACCTCCTCTGAAATCTCTTCGGGTGGAATTCCCGCCTGTCTTGCATCTGTGGTTGCTCGTTCCGCAAGGCCTCGCGCCAAATTTGGATCAGATGACGAATGGTGCGGAAGATTGTCGTCCATCCATCTCTGCAGAAAGTTCAAGCCCCGCACGCTCACTGCGAAACCGTTCTTGGTCGTAGGCTTTGTGGTCTCAATATCGGCAATCGAACCTCCTCAGGTCACTTCAGCTGCGCGTGATTACTCACCTTCACAGCGGACTATCCAGGTTGCATTTGTCGGCAGACACAATCAAGACGGTTAAGTTTTCCACTACTATAATTTGTTTGCCCCAGTTTTGTTCCTACCCAATTTCAAGCGCCGCCCCTATGGTCCGCCCATGGAACGACGACACACCATCCGAAGAGGCGCGGACAAATTGTGGGAAGTCTACGACGTAGACGACCAGAACGTTGTCCATATAGACGGGGTTCCCCTGGCCCATTTGCAAGACGACGAAGCCTTGGATGCCTTGGAGTTGCTGGAAGGCGGGTTCCTGGTTCCCAGTGACTTACCCATGACTGGCTGAAGCCGTTTTTGCCGATCGTTAGCTACCGCCAAACGCAAAAGCTCACCTGCCGTAGCGATTGCCGAAGATAGCGAAGCACCGCCGTCCTGAATTCCGTCGCTCACGTAATTCGTTCGCATGTTTCGCTCGCATTTCCCCCGGATGCATAAATTGGTCAGCCGGCGCCCCAATGCCCGCCGGTTAGGCCCAGCGGCCAACCGCTGCCCAGTCCCTACGCGAGCCGCTGGGCCCCCTGCAAATGCAGGACAGTCGTGGCTCCCCTCGAAGAAGATAGCGCAGGGTACATGTTGGAGTAAGTGAAGGTCTCCACATTGTGATGGTTTCAAGATCACCAGCACTGCGGACTCGGATTAAACAGCCGCGGCATCCGGCACGACCTCAGGTTTTATTATAACCAACAAAGACGTCTCTGACACATTTGCGATCTTTGAATGCACCAGCACACAGGAACGTACGGGCGGGGAGATCGTGCAATGGTCGGTGTTAGGGATACGCTAAAATCTGAGGCTGAACGGATCTCGATCGACAAGCACACAAGGGCTGACGAACTGCGTCGCGAACTAACCCTGCATGACGAAGCCAGGGCAAAACTGAGAGCCGATCTCGACAACAACGCCGCTGCAGGTTCGCGCGTATACACCTACAAGCCCATTGTTGAGGGGGTGGCTCAATGTCCACGCTGTTGGATACTCCATGGAAGACAAGAGCCCATGTTGGATCAAGGCAGCATCGAGGAAGGCAGTTCGCTCAAGTGCCGAGCGTGTGGGTTGCAGGTGTCCTCGGGATCGTGAAATCTCTGACCGGCGCCGGCAGACAGCAATCGGTTCCCAGGTGCAGGGCCATGGTTTGCGAGAAGCGCCTGGTGGAATCGAACCTGTTCACCGCTCATTGTGAATTTGACCAACGCAGGGATCGTCATTCATTTGGCCGATGCGTCGGCACGCTGGAGGACGGAAGCTGAAAATTGCTGCCGCCAGTTAACGCTGCGCCATCGATGGCTGCAGCAATCTCGGATCAAGGATTAATGCCGATTGTTGCGCGTAGACTCTTATCCGATCGTGGCAAGGACGGCCTTTCCGTTTACTTTGGTGGGTGTTCTCTTGCTCGCGCTGTTGCCTGAGCGACTCCTCGAGATTCTCGACATGGCCTTCACGTCCAATCATGACAAGCTCAACCATGCTGCCGCCTTCGCGGTTTTGGCGGCCCTTGGCAGCCTCGGCTGGCCCGAGCAAAAAACAAAGCTGGTTGTTCTTCTGCTTCTTATAGGTGCCGCGATCGAGATTCTTCAGGGCACGCAATTGATAGCGCGCGACAGGGATGTATTCGACTGGCTTGCCGACGGCGCGGGTATGATCTGCGGCCTGGTCGTCGCGGGCTTGATAACGAGGCTGGCTGGCGCACTGCGATAAGTGTGTGGTGGATGCCGGGTTCGCTCAGGGGTAGCAAAGCGGGCCACACGTCGCCAACAATTCTCAAGACTTCGCGTTTGAGATGTGTCCCGAATTGCCTACACGATGGGCGATAGACGGTGTTGCTCGCGCGAGAGCGTTTCACCGTTTCACGGAAACGGCGAAACGTCCTATCTTTTTGTTTTTACGCAATTTCCGGACGGAAAACCGCACACACTTTTCCTGGAATTGCTCAACCGAAGGCTTGAGGTGCCGGCTGCACTGGCCATCGACCGTGTTGACGACAATCTCGTCTAGCTCGATCGGCTGGTTGGACCGCATCGATTACGCCTGGCGTCTGATCACTAGCCGCAACGGAGGCGCCCGGCCAGCCCAGCGAACACACCCCAAATGCGCCGCGAGTATTTCTCAGCATCATCAGAATGATCGATGAAAAGATTTAGACGGGCGGCGATAAGTGACCTTAATTTCAGCGTGAGCCAGCCATGTCACCAGCCAATTTCGGACCTGAAAGGGTAATTGAGGATCCAGAGTCGGGTTTTCAACCAGCGGCCTCCGATACATGGTCGAACGTGCCAGAATATGCGCTTGATCAGGGCGGTCCCGTTCTGCGCCCTTATCGCCGGATGGGCACGGACTTTGCCGATACTGCCGTCTTCGATCATCTGCGAAGCATCGCCGGGCAGTATCCCGAAAAGCTCGCAGTCAGCGACGGAACCAATCGCTTTACCTACTCGGAACTTCTTTCGGCCGTTGAGGCCCTGTCTAGCCAAATCGCCACCATTGTTCCCGATGGACAGGCAGTCGGGATCCTTCAAGCAAACTCGGCCTTCTACCCGTTGGCAATGCTGGCAAGTATGGCTGCCGGGCGACCTTCGGTACCACTGA
The DNA here is from genome assembly GCF_057784315.1 of Mesorhizobium sp. CNPSo 4684. Lineage (NCBI taxonomy): Bacteria > Pseudomonadati > Pseudomonadota > Alphaproteobacteria > Hyphomicrobiales > Phyllobacteriaceae > Mesorhizobium > Mesorhizobium sp. CNPSo 4684. The sequence continues at coordinate 6,989 of NZ_JBWLUX010000041.1, forward strand.
ACACCAGGGATCCCGACTCCAGAATCAATGCAATCGTGGCTGCGGCGCGGCTATCGGCTGTCATAGGCGATGGCGACATACGCCCGACGGGTCTGCCGCAAGCTGTCCGTTGGATCGATGTCGTGCCCCGCGCTATACCGAAAATCGATCGGATACCCCAGTCCTTTTCCGTCTCCGTCGATTCGCCGGCAATCGTGCTCTATACCTCGGGTAGCACCGGGCGCCCCAAAGGCATTGTCAACAGTCAGCGCAGTCTTCTGTGGCGTGTTCAGCAATATGTCGACGCATGCCACATCGACTCAACCGACGTCTTCTTGCCCCTGACGGGGCCAGCCACGATCGCCGGATGCCGGGAGGTGCTCGCTGCCCTTCTCACAGGGGCCACTCTTCATCTTGTCGAGGTCGAAGCGATAGGCTTGCGCGCCCTTCTGGGCCGGATCCAGTCCGAAGGCGTGACGGTCACTTATTTGGTGCCGGCGCTGCTGCGCGCACTCTTGGCAAATAGGTCAGAGGATGCCTTCCGCACACTAAGGGTCGCTCGAATTGGGGGCGAGAAGGTTTCGTGGGCCGATATTGCGCTGCTGCGCCAAGCGGTCTCGAGCGACTGCCTCGTCCAGATCGGTTACTCATCAACCGAGACCACTGGCTCACAATGGTTTTTGCCGAACGACTGGCCAGAGCAAGGCGCGTCGGTGCCGGTGGGCTGGCTCCTTCCAGGAATTACATTTGCGATTGTCGATGACGAGGGACGGCGCGTCCCGCCGGGCACGACCGGAGAGCTCGTAATAAGAAGCCCATATGTGTTGCTTGGCCATTGGGAAAACGGCGCAGTCGTGCCTGTGGCTTCGGATCCAAACAATCCCACCCTCCGCATCTTTGAAACGGGTGACCTCGTCCAGTTGGACAAGCATGGCCTGCTCCAGGTCGTCGGCCGCAAGGGACGCCAGATAAAGATCAATGGCCGACGCGTCGAACCGGCAGAGCTGGAACAGGTATTGCGCAGCGTGCCCTCTGTCCAGGACGCCGTGACTATTGTGACGGCGGCTACCGAACTCGTCGCTTTCGCAGTACCTCGTGGCCCGGCCAGTTCCAACTTTTCCGACGACCTTCGCCAGCTTGTCAGAATGACTCTGCCCCCACCTTTATGTCCCTTGAGGTTGCATGCGCTGACCGAAATTCCACGCATGCCGAACGGAAAGGTCGACATAGCGAGGCTTGCCGCGTTGGACAGCGCAAGCATCAGGACAGCCCCGACTCCGCAGGTCTCGAATGCCGGACGCGAGCAGAATGTCCATCAGGTGGTGCAGCGGGCCTGGACCAAAATTCTCAATACCCGCGTCGCCGCCGGGCGTTGGGATGATGCAGGCGGCGATTCGCTGAAGCTGTTGCACTGCGTCATGGAAATCGAGGGTGTCATTGGACAGGAACTCGACCTCGAAGCCTTCACCGTCGGGATGACCTTCGACGAGATGGCAAAGGCGGTTGCCACGGCAAAGGCGGGCAACCAGCAAGCCAATGCGCGCAAGGACCACGTTCCAATTCTTTTTCTGCTCCCTGGGTCGGTTGGCTACGGCCCGAGCCTTGCCGCCTTCGCGTCCTCTATGGGCAAGACGGCGCGAGTAGTTCCGGTCCGATATCCTGCCCTGGCGATGATATTGCAGGGCGAAAATACTGTCGGCGCCATGGCTGACGCCGCACTCGCTCAAATAAACCGCGCCCAGCCTGCAGGTAACGTACGACTCCTCGGCCATTCACTCGGCGGCGTTGTTGCTTTTGAAGTCGCTTCGCGGCTGCTGGCTGTCGGACGAACCGTGAAATTTTTGGGCATCCTTGACACGAGCCTTCTCGGCGAACGGAGCACCTATCGGGAGACAATTATCCGCACATACCATCGAATCCGAACCAATCGCATCACGGCCTACCGGATGGCTTGCCGTGCTCTCGCAAAGGTCACGGTCAGGATGGGCTACGAGGCGCAAGTCGCTCGCATGCTCGACCGGTATGCGCAGGATAAGTTCAACGCGACAAGCTTCAGGGCCAAACTGGAACTTCAGGAAGTTTTGAGAGCCCGAGCCTTCTGGCAGTGGCTGCAGATGCCAAAGCCGACACTGCCGATCACGGGCACCCTATTCCGTTGCGCTCGGCCAGGAATGCCTCGAGCCATTGGCTGGGACAGTGCTTTCGCAGACCTGGATGTGATCCCGATCGTCGGCAGCCATATCGATATGGTCTCAGAACCTCATGTCGCCTCGAACCGCCCGCTCATCGAGGCGGCCGTGGCGCGGACTTATCTGCCAGAAGAGTTTCGCCAGGGGGAGGACAGGTCATCGACGTGATCTCAGGATTCGGCAAGGATACTCTGGTGCTCGATCCTCGTGCGGAGGTCGATCGCATCATTGAAATCTTGCGCCAGCAGGTCTTCGGCACCCTCCGGCGCCGAGGGGTGGTTGTCGGACTCTCCGGCGGGATCGACAGCTCCGTCGTCGCGGCCCTTAGCGTTCGCGCGTTCGGGAAAGACAAGGTCCTCGGCATATTCATGCCGGAGCTCCATTCCTCAGGGGACTCGCTAAGGCTTGGCCGCACGGTGGCAGCGCAACTCGGCATAGACTCGATCCTTGAAGACATCACGCCGGCCTTGGAGGGGATCGGCGCCTATTCCCGCCAGGTCGACGCAATCAGGACCGTCGTTCCGGCCTATGGCGACGGCTGGAAATGCAAGCTGGTGATGGCATCCGTCCTTGAGAGCAACGGCCTCAACATAACACGCCTCACGGTCGAAGACCCCGAGGGCAATATCGACACCGTTCGCTTGTCGCCAGCAGCCTATCTGCAGATCGTCGCCGCCACCAACTACAAGCAGCGGGTGCGCAAGATGACGGAGTACTATCACGCGGACCGTCTCAACTTCGCGGTGGCGGGTACGCCAAATCGGCTGGAACATGACCAGGGCTTCTTCGTCAAACAGGGCGACGGCATTGCCGACGTGTTGCCGATCGTTCACCTCTACAAAACGCAAGTCTATCAACTGGCGGAATACCTTGGGATAGACCCGGAGGTTCGCAGCAGACCGCCGACCACGGACACTTTCTCCATGGCGCAGAGTCAGGAGGAATTCTATTTCGCACTGCCTTACCACCTGACGGACTTGTGCCTCTACGGCGTGAACCACGGCATTTCCGCCGCCGAGGTCGCCACGGTTGCCGGCCTCACCGAAGACCAGGTCCAGAAAGTCTTCAAGGACATCGAAAGCAAGCGGCGCGCAGCGCGTTACCTTCACGCCAGACCTCTGCCGGTCACTGCAATGGACGAGGGCTGACCGGATGTGCGGCATCGCCGGAATCGTGGCGCTGAGTGCTGCTGCGGCACCCCCGTCGCGTGAGGCGCTGCTGCGCATGGCAGGCTCGCTCGCTCACCGCGGCCCGGATGAACGTGGCCTCTACCGCGACAAACGCGCGGGCCTGGCCCATGCCCGCCTGTCGATCGTCGACCTGTCGAGCGGTCAGCAGCCGCTCGCCGACGCCAGCGGTACAACGTGGATCGTCTTCAACGGCGAGATTTTCAACTATGTCGCGCTCAGGGAAAAGCTGGTCGCACTCGGCCATCGCTTCCGCACCCGCAGCGACACCGAGGTGGTCATCCACGCCTATCGCGCGTGGGGCGAGGCCGCCTTCGAGCGCATGAATGGACAATGGGCGGTCGCGATCTGGGATTCGCTGGCCGGTCGTCTGGTTTTGTCGCGTGATCGTTTCGGCATCTGCCCTCTGCATTTTTGCGAGCATGCTGGTCGCCTTTATTTCGCCAGCGAAGTGAAAGCCATTTTTGCGGCTGAAGCGGCTGTGCCGAGAGCCTTCGATCCAGCCGGCATCGACCAGACTTTCACGCTCTGGACGGTGGTTCCGCCGCAAGGCGTATTCCAGGGGGTCAGCGAACTCAAGCCAGGGCATGTCCGCATCTACGAGAACGGCACTGTCCGCGAGCGGGCCTTCTGGAAACCTTGCTATCCCGACGCTTCCGGCTCGCATCATGAATTTGCCGGCTCGCTCGATGATGCAGTCGACAAGGTGCGTAGCGCACTGCAGTCCGCGACGTCGCTCAGGATTGAGCAGGCAGATGTGCCGGTCGGCTGTTACCTTTCCGGCGGACTCGACAGCTCTCTTGTCGCCATGCTGGGAAGAGGCATCGCAGGAAACCGCTTCCAGACCTTCTCGCTGCGTTTTGACGACGCCGAATATGACGAGACCCGTTACCAGCGGCTGGTCGCTGGCGCGACGGGCAGCGAGCACCACGAGGTGGTGGTTTCGCGCAGCGACATTGCCGATATCTTTCCGGAGGTGATCTACCACACCGAGCGCCCAATCCTCAGGACGGCGCCGGCGCCCCTGCTCCTGCTCTCGAGGCTGGTGCGCAAGCATGGCATCAAGGTCGTGCTGACGGGCGAAGGGGCCGACGAAATGTTCGCTGGCTACGATCTGTTCAGGGAAGGCAAGGTGCGCCGTTTCTGGGGACGCCAGCCAGAGTCGACGCGACGCGCGCGGCTGCTGGAGCGGCTCTATCCGTATCTCACCCGTTCGCCGGTCCATCAGCAAGCGATGGCTCGGCAGTTTTTCGGGCGCGATATCCAGGCCTATGATGGGCCAGGCTTTGCGCATGATACGCGCTGGCGCACCACCAGCGCCGTCAAGCGATTATTCTCGACCGATATGCGGGCCGAGACAGAACAGCGCAATACGGTGTCTGAGCTTCTGGCCCGTTTGCCCGCGGAATTTTCGGGTTGGGCGCCGCTGGCACAAGACCAGTATCTCGAGGTCCAAACGCTGATGTCGGGCTACCTGCTTTCGTCGCAAGGGGACAGGATGCTGATGGCGAACTCCATCGAGGGGCGGTTCCCGTTCCTGGACGATGACGTTGTAGAACTCGCGAATTCGCTTCCGGCCGAATACAAGCTGCGCGTCCTGGACGAAAAGCATGTGCTGAAGCGGGTGGCGAAACCCATTCTGCCGCCCGAAGTCGTGGCCCGCAAGAAGCAACCGTACCGGGCACCGAATGCTCTATGCTTCATCGCCGACAATGCCCCGGCCTATGTCCGTGAAGCGCTTTCGGAGACGGCGGTGCGCGAGGCAAACGTCTTCGATCCGAAGTCGGTCGCGCGCCTGCTCGGTAAGTGTCAGGCCAGAACCATCGACGGGGATTTGTCCAATTCCGACAATATGGCGCTGGTCGGCGTGCTGTCGACCCAACTCCTTCACCAGCAGTTTATCGCCACTCGTCCTGGCACCACGCGAAAGATTGAGCTCATCATCGATGTTGACCACGAGCATCGGGAAGAGGTGTTGGCATGATGCATGGCGCGATACCGCTGTTGCACGACTATCTAAGCCACTCCGCCGCCCGGCTCGGCGACAAGGTGGCGTTGGTCTGCGGAAGGCAACGTCTGACCTATGGCGAGATCGAGGCACGCGCCAACGCTGTCGCACAACATCTGGCAGACGCCGGGGTGATACGCGGCGATCGTGTGATGATCTTTGCCGACAACACCGTCGAGACCGTCGTCAGTTTCTGGGCGGTGCTAAAGGCGAATGCCGTGGTGTGTATCGTCAACCCGCTCACCAAAAGCGACAAGCTTGATTACCTGCTCAACGATTGCCTGCCGACGGCGCTGATAACGGACAAGCACCTGCATTCGGTCTTCAGCGAGCCCGCGCGCAAATGCCCGTCGCTACGCCGGGTTATCGTCTCCGGGTCCATCGATGACGGCGAGTTGATGCAGTTGCCCAATGCGGTGCGTTGGGACGTTGCCGTCGCCGGCCACGGCGCGGCGCCGGTGCGACGCTGCATTGACATCGATCTGGCGGCCATCATCTACACATCGGGGTCGACCGGCGAGCCTAAGGGCGTGATGTTGACGCACAGGAACATGATGACGGCGTGTACATCGATCGCCTCATACCTTGAGCTCGGCGAGGACGAAGTGATCCTCAATGTCCTGCCGCTGGCCTTCGATTACGGACTGTACCAGATGCTCATGGCGTTTCGCACCGGCGCCCGGCTGGTGCTCGAGCGCTCATTTGCGTTCCCGGCGCAGATCCTTGAACTGATCAAGCAAGAGCGGGTCACTGGGTTCCCCGGCGTGCCCACTATCTTCGCTGCCCTGTCGGAGCTCAAATCGCTGAAAGACCAGGATTTTTCGAGCATCCGCTACGTCACCAACACGGCGGCAGCTCTCCCGCTCAAGCACATTCTGATGCTTCAGGAGCTGTTTTCGAGCGCGCGCATCTATTCCATGTATGGCCTCACCGAATGCAAGCGCTGCACTTATCTGCCGCCGGAGGATCTCGAGCGAAAGCCGTTGAGTGTCGGGATCGCCATTCCGAACACGGAAATGTGGATCGTCGACGAGGACGATCGACGGGTCGGCCCCGGCGTCGTTGGCCAACTCGTCATCCGCGGCGCGACGGTGATGAAAGGCTATTGGGGCAAGCCGGAGGCGACCGCCAGAAAGCTCAGACCCGGCCCTCTGCCGGGCGAGCAGGTCCTGTACACCGGCGACTACTGCCGGATTGATGCGGAGGGCTACCTCTACTTCGTGAGCCGTGGCGACGAGATCATCAAATCCCGAGGCGAGAAGGTCGCGCCGAAGGAGGTGGAGAACGTGTTGATGGATATTCCGGGGGTCCGGGAAGCCGCAGTCATCGGCGTTCCTGACGACCTTCTCGGGCAGGCGGTGAAGGCGTTTGTCGTCATGGAGCAAGGAAGAACCATCGGCGAAAAACAACTGCAGAAAGAGTGCCAGAAACGACTGGAAAATTTCATGGTCCCGAAGTCGATCGTTGTTGTAGCCAGCTTGCCAATGACGGACACGGGAAAACTGAAGAAAACGGCTCTGTCATGAGCTGATTTGTGTGGGAATTTGACCTGGCTTTATGTTGTAGAACTGGAGGGATAATTCGATGTTGGCTAGTAAGGACAGAATAGAAATCTACAGGGAGCAAATTCGCGGTTTCCTGGCGTCGAATTTCTACGTGGCCGATGCCGAGGCCCTGGAGAGCGAGACGTCTCTGCTCGACCAAGGCATCGTCGATTCGACGGGAGTGCTTGAGGTCATCGGCTTCATCGAGGAAACGTTCGGAATCATCGTCGAGGACAGCGAACTGCTGCCTGAGAACCTCGATTCCATTCAGGGGATTGCGCAGTACGTCATCCGAAAAACGAACTGATTATCAAAGTTTTATGCAACGGCAACATCGGGAAGGTGGGTTTGTCGTGAGCCACGAAATCAGTGTCGCGGACGCCTACAGCAAAGGCCGCACCATCTTCATGGGGCTGGAACTGCTCGTCGCACCCGGGGCACTCGTGCCCCGACCGGAGACGGAGTTGCTGGGTACGGCCGCTCTCACTGCCTTGCGTCAGCTGAACATGGCGGCGCCCCGCATTGTCGACATGTGCTGCGGCGCCGGCAATCTGGCGTGTGCCATCGCGCACCATGCTCCCGCTTCTCGCATCTGGGCGAGCGACCTAACTGATGGATGTGTCGAGGCCGCGCGCCGCAACATCACCCATCATGGGCTGGCAGACCGCGTGTCTGTGCTTCAGGGCGACTTGTTCGAGGCCTTTTCGGGCCTGGAGCTTGACGGCACGGTCGACATGATCGTCTGCAATCCGCCTTACATTTCGGAAAAGCGGCTCGAGGGCGACCGCGCACACCTGACGGACCTGGAGCCGCGTGAGGCGTTTGCGGCTGGTCCTTATGGCCTGAGCATCCACATGCGCGTGATCAAGGACGCTCCACGTTATCTGCGTCCCGCTGGTATCCTGCTCTTCGAAGTCGGTCTTGGCCAGGATCGACAAGTCATGGGTCTGCTCGAACGCTCCAAGGCCTACGAGAAGATTCACGCGGTCGTGAATGAGGACGGAGAGGGCCGAGTGGTCGTCGGTCACATGAAGAAAGAGGCCTGAACCAGACTTTCGATCGGATTCACTCATTGTCGCGATCCGACAGACTTTAACCATGCGAATTGGCGACGTGACCGGCCTGGGCAGGCATTCGCCTTCCCAGGCCGGTTATCCCCAGCTTGGCAGGCCAATTAGCGATATTACGGCCCAGCGTCACGATTTTGCTGCATTGCTCAATTTTGTCGAACGTTAGCTGGGCGTAATGTTTCGGGAGTGGGCGGGGCAACGAGAGGCAAGAGTTTGTCCAACACCTGCGGAAGCTATGACACCATGCGACATTCTGGCGTGCGAGATCGCATGTCGTGAGGGAACAGCGCGCGCAAGATTTACGCTCAGCCATGTTGGGCTGTGGGCCTGGGCTGGTTGGTATTGGCCTCTTTTCGGCAGTGATAAACGTTCTGGCACTGACCGGCTCCGTCTATATGCTGCAGGTCTATGACCGTGTGCTTCCCTCGCAGAGCGTTCCGACACTCATCGGATTCACGATCGGCATGCTGGGCCTTTATGCCATTTACGGGCTGCTCGATTTCGTACGGCTTCGCCTGTTGGTTCGCATAGGCAATCGACTCTACCGAAACCTGCAGCAAAAAGCCTTCACCATTTCACTGTCACTGCCCCTTCTTGCCGGGCAGGACGGCAACCGGGTGCAGCCGCTTCGCGATCTGGACCAACTGCGCGGCTTTCTTTCCGGCTTGGGGCCGACGGTTGTCTTCGACGCCCCATGGCTACCGTTTTATATGGTGGTCATTTATCTGTTGCACCCTTCCCTTGGGCTGCTGGCAACCGCCGGCGCCGCTGCTGTCGTGATTTTGACGGTGGCGGCGGAAATCATAGGCCGCAGACCCGCCGCTCGTGCATCTGAAACACTGATCGCGCAGCGCGTTCTTGCAGATTCCGGCCGCCGCAATGCAGAGGTCGTTCAAGCGATGGGTCTCTCCGCCCGGCTCGGCCGGCGGTGGAGTGGGGTCAGCCATGCGTATCTCAAGAACCAGGAACGGCTGTCCGATATTGTGGGCGCAACAGGATCGCTGTCGAAAACACTCAGAATGGCCTTGCAATCAGGTGTACTCGGATTGGGCGCCTACCTGGTGATCGGGGGCGAGGCCTCGCCAGGCGTGATTATCGCGTCTTCCATATTGCTAGGCCGCTCACTGGCGCCGGTCGATGTGGCGATTGCAAACTGGAGAGGGTTTCTGGCTGCCCGCCGAAGCTATAGCGACCTGGCGGCTGCGCTGGATGCTTTCGGCAGCCAAAAGGCCCCTATGGAGCTGCCACGGCCGCAAGCACAGCTCTCCGTTGAGGAATTGACGATAGCGCCACCAAGCGCACAGAAGCCGACCGTTCTCAATGTAAGCTTCCGCTTGTCGAGTGGCGCCGGGATGGCGGTTGTCGGCCCGAGCGGATCCGGGAAGACAACGCTCGTTCGCGGTTTGGTCGGGGTGTGGAAGCCCCTTCGAGGAACGGTCCGACTGGATGGGGCGGCGCTCGATCAGTGGGATTCCGAACTGCTCGGCGCTCATATCGGCTACCTGCCACAGGACGTCGAACTGTTTGACGGATCAGTTGCCGACAACATTTCCAGGTTCGGAGGCGGGAGCGACCCTAAAGGTGTCATGGCAGCCGCCCGGGCAGCAGGGGTGGACAAGATGATCATGCGTTTGCCGGAAGGCTTTCAAACACGCATCGGAGAAGGAGGAGCGGCCCTTTCGGCTGGCCAGAGGCAGTTGATCGGGCTCGCAAGGGCATTGTATGGCGATCCGTTTCTTGTCGTTCTCGACGAACCAAATTCCAATCTGGATGTGGACGGCGACGCGGCTTTGGCAGGAGCGATCATGGCGGTACGCCAGCGCGGGGGCATCGTGATCGTCGTTGCGCATCGCCCCTCTGCCCTCGTCAACATCGATCAAGTACTCGTCATGTCCAACGGCATGGTCCACTCTTTTGGCTCGCGTGATGATGTCCTGGCAAATGTGATCCGCCCCTTCCCAAATCCGGAGAGGCCAACAGTCGTTCCGTTGCAGAAAAGTGCAGGCGGTCATGCTTGAGGAATTGCCCCGTGTCTGACGCGACCCTTTCCACATATGCTGCCGGCGCGAGCCAATGGATCGGGACGGATCTAACCGAACAGCCGGATGGCATTCGAGCCAACCTGTTTCTGGGCTTGGCGACCACGCTCCTTTTGATTGTCGGCGGAGGACTTTGGCTGGGGTTGACCAAGATTGCCGGTGCCGTCATTGCGCCGGCAACGGTGGTCGTCGAAACCAACATAAAGAAAGTCCAGCATCGAACCGGCGGCACCATCGGCGGCATCTTCGCCCAGGATGGGGACCATGTGCGTGCCGGCGACGTGTTGGTCAGGCTCGACGACACGTTGACACGGTCAAACCTGCAGATCGTCAGTGAAGATCTTGACCGCGCCACCATCCGCCTGGCGCGGTTGGAAGCCGAGCGACAGGGTTTGCCGGAAATGCAGGTTCCACCCAGCCTTGGGGTGCGAATGGGCAACCCGCAGGTGGCGGCACTTGTCAATGGCGAGCGGGCTGTATTCGAAAGCCGTGCCGCGGCATTGGCCGGCCAGAAAGCGCAGTTGAAAAGCCGTTCACTGCAACTGGGGCACCAGATCGACGGCCTCAAGGCTCAGCAGGCTGCGACGGAGAACTCTCTGGACCTGTTGGCTCACAGCCTGGCCGACGTCCAATCGCTTTACGCCAAGAAGCTGGTGTCCAAAGAGCGACTGAGCAATGTCAGCCTGGAAGAAAGCCGAACCCGCGGCGAGTCCGGACGACTTGTCGCAGCAATCGCCGAGGTGCAGGCTCACATCAGTGAAACTGACCTGCAGGTGCTTCAACTCGACGAGCAGATGCGCAGCGACGTGACAAGTGAACTCCGCGAAACGGAGGCGAAGCGCACCGAGCTCGAAGAGCGCAAGATAGTGGCGGACGACGAACTCGCCAGGACCGATATCCGGTCCCCGCAAACGGGGACCATACAGGAATCCTCGATACACACGGTCGGAGGCGTTATTGGCGCTGGGGAAGTGCTCATGATGGTTGTGCCCGATACTGACAATCTCGTCGTGGATGCTCTCATTCCTCCAACCCGCATGGATGATGTTCACCCAGGACAGCGGGTTTCAATCCGCTTTCCTTCTTTTGACGTCGGAACGACCCCCGTTTGCGAAGGCTCCGTCAAGCGCATCTCTGCCGACCTGATCAAGGATCAGCAACGTCAGCTTTCGTACTTCTCGGCGCGCATCAACGTGGACAATGAGGCGACCTGCCTGACGGGAGAGAAAATACTCAAACCAGGCATGCCGGCCGAGGTCCACATAAGCACCGATGAGCGCAACGTCTGGTCATATTTGCTGAAGCCTCTTACGGACCAGTTCTCCAGAGCCTTCAAACAATAAGGCATTCCCTCAACCTGGCTGTCGCCCGGGTGAGGGCTATTGGACTGCCACATTTTCGAGACCGCTGCTGAACCGCACCTCGATCGTATCTCCCGGTGTCACCTCGGTGTCTTCTTCGGCAGGTTGTTTGCGCCATTCTTCGCCGACCTTACGCACGATCGTGATCTGAGCCCGAATTGTTTCGCCAGCAACTGGCAGCGGCATGGCGGATGCACCAGTGGGCTGCAACTTCTGGCTGGCGGCGCGAAGCCTGGCGGTGGTGTCGGCAAGTCGCACGTCGGTATCTTTGAGCTCGGTCAGCAAGCCGATCCTGCGCACATTGTCATTGCGCTCGCGCTGTCTGCGATAGTCCTCCTGCTGGCGCCGCGCCCTCATGAGTTCGACCGATGTTTGAAGGACCCCGTTGGAAGACAGAAGCACGGAGCGCCGGACGTCAGCGAGCCTGTTGCTGGTCAGATTGCCCGCCTGGAACAATTTCGTCACCCGCGCCAGATCCTCTTCATCGGCCTTGACCCCATCGCTCTCGACCTGCTCGCGCTTTGTCAGAACGTCGATCTGTGTAGCCGCATCCTTCGCACCCTGATCAACATAGCTTTGTTCCTGCTGGAAGTTGTCGAGGGAAAGCTTCAGTCCTTCCGCCTCGGCTTTGGCGATCGCCGAACTGAAAGCTGCAGACAAGGGCGAGCCTTGGGGCGGCTGCATGTCGAAAGTCGCCTGATCCTGGAGTTCGGCGCGAAGACGGGCACTGTGGAAGTAGTCTCGCGTGTATTCCCCCCACAGCGACTCATATTCGCGTTGCAGGTCTACCGGGTCGGGACCAGCCTGGTTCGTCCGCGAGCGCAAAAGGCTGACACCACCAGACACCGCCACGGCCTGCCTTACCGTCATCAACGGTCGATACGCTTGCTGGCCCGGAGTGAGTACGTCACCAGTCACATAGATCGGACGATATTCCGCGACTATGGCCGTCACATCGCCTGGCTTGATGACGATCATCTGCTCTCGCCCATCGGGCAATCGCTGGTGAAATATCTTGGTAGGCAGGATCGCTTCCATGCGAGCCTGCAATTCCGCCGGCGTCAGGCCGCCAACTGACACCATACCGACTTCGGGAAGCGCAATGGTACCGTCTATCTGGATTACGGCACGCTGGGTCCGTTCAGGAATGGAGGAAATTCCGATCTCGACGATGTCGCCGGGAGAAAGCTTGTAGGCAGCTCGCACGTCCGCGGCGCCAGCCATATCGATGGCGCCCAGCATACCGAGCGCTACAAGAAAGGTTCTACTCATGAACGCCATGGTCACAATCTCCACTAGTTGGATGTCGGCTCTTCCGGCCAATCGACTCGGGTGACGAAGTCATAGACAGGCCCGCCGGGCACGCCCCAGTTGCTGGCCCAGATCACCTGCGAACCGTCAGGGGACGGCGAGGCGTGGCTTTCGCTTCGGTAGTCAAAATCAATATTTCGCGTTTGCGCTATGCGCCGAACCTCTCCGCTGCCATCGAGGCGTAGCGCGATCACCTCTCGTGCATAGGGGGCCATTTCAGGACGGCTCGAGACCTCATCAGGATAGCCGCCATAGCTCAGGAACACCCAGCCTGGCTTGTCCAAGGCGCGCAGCGAAGCATGCATTGCCTCGCCATACTTCATAAGGGAAGTCACCTTGCCGTCAGACAGCCGGCGCTTGATCACCTGAAACTTGTCTGGATCGGATTTGCTGATGCCGACGTAGATTTCGCTTCCATCGTCATCGACAGTCATATCGCCATGGCCGGGCCGATGATGTTGTGTCCATCTCTGGCCCGGGGTGCCGTCGACAGAGAAAATAAAGGCCTGTTCGGTGATGCCGTCTGCCACTTCCTGAATGCAAATGATGTTGTTGCCGAGCGGCGAAATCGAACAGTTGTCATTGACGCCAGGAAGTTGCCCAAGCGTGATATCGACGAACTTTTGCCGCAGCTTGAGATCGTATGCAAAGACAACTTCGGCGCCGTCCTTGCGAACCGCACGCACTGCGATACGGTTGCCGTCACGGCTTGGGTTGCCTTTGCCCGGTCCGAAGTGCAGATCGTGATAATCTTTTGAAGCAAACAGCACGTCCTCGCGATTGGTCCGCGGTGCCCAGGTCGATATTTTCTGGCCCTGAACGCAGATCATCAGCGCCGCGTCTCGAGGGTGCCATTCACATTCAGCCGATCGATTGCGCATGAAGATGGGAGCATAGGTGTGCCCGTCAAAGAAGCACATGCCGTTACAGCCGTTGGTAATCACAAGGAGGCTCTGATCCGAATTCCAGGCCTGGGCGCTTGAATAACGGTGGCTGCAATAATCATGTCCACAGGCGACGCCGTTGCCAAGCTGCCCTGGCTTGGTGATGCGGGTGAAGCTTGCGCCAACTACCGGATCGATGGCTGGGCGCAGGTAGTCGGGCAAGTCCATCGCTGGCGTCGCAACGAACAACGTCGACGTGCTGCTCCCCTGACCTCCGGCGACATGCAGATCAAAGAATGCGACAGCGGCAAACAAGAACAATACCAAAGGATGCCGGCCACGAAAGGTCATGTCATGTAGCTCATCTCGCGGCGCACCCGGCCTTCGCTAAGGCGGGCGCGCCACCATTCGATGGTTCGCTCCAGGCCGTCGCGCAGACTGGTCCGCGCTCGCCACCCAGTTTGGCTTTCGAACTGCGAAGAATCGGCGAGCAGTGCACGGACCTCGGAATTCTGCGGCCGCAGGCGGCCTTCGTCTCGATGGACAGGCTTTTTTGAGCCGCTCAACTCGAGCACCAGCTTCAGAACATCTGCAACCGTCGCGGCGCGTTGGCTTCCGGCATTGTACGCATGGCCGAATTCGAGATCAGCCACGCCGGCAGTCAGGAATGCGGCCGCGGTGTCTTCCACAAAAGTGAGGTCACGGATCGGGCTTGTGTCGCCGACCATGATCGCTGAACATTTGTTGTCGAGCGCCTGCCGGATGATGGTCGGCACGATAGCTCGTTCGCTCTGCCGTGGACCATAGGTGTTGAATGGCCGCATCGTCACGACGGGAACGTCAAACGACCTGGCGTAGGCTTCCGCCATCATATCGGCGCCAATCTTGGAAGCCGAATACGGTGACTGCCCCTGCAGCGGGTGCGATTCCTTGATAGGCATGGTTAACGCTGTGCCATAAACTTCGCTTGTCGAGGTGTGAACCACGCGCTCCGTCTCCCATTGGCGCGCAGCTTCCAGAACATTCACCGTACCCAGGATGTTGGTCTCCACATAGGATTGCGCAGCCGCGTATGAGTAGGGAATCGCGATCAGTGCAGCCAAATGGAACACCACGGCTTGGCCACGCACGATCCTGTTAAGGAATGCGCTGTCGCGCACATCGCCCCGGACAAGCTTCAGCTGGCTTCGAATGTTGTCCGGCAAATCGTCGAGCCAGCCGTGGCTGTCGAATGAATTGTAAAGGGCCAGCGCCGTGACATCGGCTCCGTCGCGAACCAGTGCTTCGGTGAGATGCGACCCGATAAATCCATCGGCGCCGGTGATGAGAACTTTTTTGCCCTTATAGCCCATGACTGATTGTCCTCTTTCCTATGTCACACGCTGGTCTTGCAGGTCATCAGAGCGCCCATTCGGCAGCGGCGGGACCCGGCCAAGAATTGCCAGAAAACCGCGTGCCATCCAGACAATGTCGGATGCAAGCGTGCGTCGGGGGTAATAGGACAGGTCGATCATGGCCTTGGCGGGAAACAGCACCTCCCGGTAGTACAGCAGCGGATCCATCGACTGAGGATAAAAACTGGCCTCGTTCCGGAAAAGAACCTGTGATGGACCGAGCAAGCCGGGCTTGTATCCCAGAACGGCCTCCGAGCCGCTATGGAAGCAATCCACGAAGGCGAGGCTTTCCGGTCGCGGCCCAACAATTGCCATCTCGCCCCTGAGGACATTCCACAGTTGCGGCAACTCGTCGAACTTTGTCGCGGCGAGGATCCGGCCTATTCTCGTCATGCGAGTGTCCCCGGCGACAGTCAGCGCGAGACCGTGAGGATCGCATCGCACATCGAACTTGCGAAACTTGTACATGCGAAAGGGCCGACCTCCTGCGCCGATGCGTGTCTGCGCAAAAAAAACTGGACGGCCGCCTTCGACTAGAAGAGCAATTGCAATCAGCAGCATCAGTGGTGCGAATAGGATGACAGCAGCACTGGCTACCGCTATGTCGATCGAGCGTCTCGCAAGCCCATGGGCCGAGCTTGGCACGAAACGCCGATGAAGGGATCGGTCCGTTGCATTCATGCGGCTGTTCCTGCCTGAGCGCCGCTGTTCACCGCCGCTGCCAGAGCTTCCACAACCGCTTCGACGACGGGCGATGTAATTTGGGGGTGAAGTGGAATTGTCAGCTCACGTTGAGCAAAGTCGTCTGTGCGCGGCAAGTGGGTCCCCGGGGAGAGCTCGCGGTAGAGCGTCATCTGGTGCACGGGCGGATAGTGAATGGTGGTCTGGATCCCTTGCGTGCGCAATTCGTCGATGACGTCTTGCCTGTTGGCATAGCGCGGCAGAAGGATCGGCATGATGTGGTATGCGGACTTGCGCGGTTCGCTGAACGGAACTGTCACCGCCGGGCAGTGTTTTGCAATGAGCCGCCGATAAAGTACGACCAGGATGCGCCTGATCTCATTCCATTCCTGCAGGTTTTGCAGCTGCACGAGTCCAATTGCTGCCCGCATCTCGTCCATGCGGTAATTGAAGCCGAGCATGGTCACGTCGTATTGGGGCGTTCGGCTGTTCAGCCGCTGGTGTGTTCCGGTGGTCATCCCGTGCCCGCGGGCCTGGCGAATCCGTTCGCGCAGTTCGGGATCTTTGGCAATGACAACCCCGCCTTCGGCGGTTGTCATGTTCTTGTTGCCATAGAAGCTGAAGGCGGCAGCGACGCCAAACGTCCCTACCTCCTTCAAGCCAGGAGCATGCGCGGCGTCTTCGATGATGTGCAATCCGCGGGCCCGGGCAAATCTCTGCCATTGTTCCCGATTGGCGAGGTACCCTGCAAAGTGAACGAGAATTATTGCCTTGGTGCGCGGTGTGCAGCGGGCCTCCGCTTCCGCAAGCGACATCAACGGCACGTCGGCCGATTCGATATCGACGAAGACGGGAGTGGCGCCGACATAGAGCACCGAATTCGCGGTTGCCACGAAAGTGAGCGAGGGAACCAGAACCTCGTCACCAGGGCCGATACCAAGTCCGTGCAAAATGAGATGAAGTGCTGCTGTGCAGGAACTGACCGCCACACAGTCCTCTGCGCCATGCATGCTGGCAAAGGCCTGTTCAAAGGCTCGCACCTGCTCTCCCATGGTCAGCCAGCCACTATCGATGACTTTTGATAGAGCTGCCTTCTCCGGGACACCCAAAATTGGGGCACTGACCAAGAGCATAATGTCCTCCTAGACTATTATTGGTGATTTGAACTCGTGACGTGATTTGTCAGGCCGCTGCCGCGGCAACCTCGATCGAAGCCGATTGCTCTTCCCAGGAAATGGCTTGGGCGTTTTGGAAGTCGTCCACGCGACCAATATCGAGCCACAGGCCTTCGTGCTTGTAGGTGTGGACGACCGTGCCTTGCTGCATCATCTGCAGCATCAAATCGTCGAATCCGAATGCAATACCCGACGGAATGAATTTCAGAACATCGGGGTTCATGCAGTAGATCCCCATGCTCACGAGATGAGAAAGCGTCGGCTTCTCGCGAAACATCTGGACTGCATTGTCGACTTCGTCGATGACGCCAAAGTCCATCTTGATCAGGCGGTTGGCGGTAGCGATCGTTACCGGATCCTTGTGCTTGCGATGTGCCGCAATGAATCGGCTGAGGCTGAGATCGGTCAGAACATCGCCGTTGAGCACAATAAAGGGTTCACTCAGTTCATCCCTGATCAGCGAGAGTGGCCCGATGGTGCCGAGCGGCTCCATTTCTTGAGTGTATCGTATCTTCAGGTTCCATTGCGAACCATCGCCGCATACGCTGCGGATAAGATGGCCGAGATATCCGGTTGTGATATAGACGTCTTCAATGCCATTGCGCCGCAGCCACTTCAAAAGCAGCTCAAGCACGGGGCGAGCACCAATCGGCATGAGGGGCTTCGGCAGGACCGATGTGAAGGGGCGAAGGCGCGTTCCCATCCCACCGCATTGAATAACCGCTTTCATCCGATCCTCCTGATTTATTACCAAGTCGATGGTGGTGTCCGGGAAGGCGCGTTTGGGTCTTTTCAAACGTGAAGATCGGTTGAAATTCTTGCCGACCCCCGCGCGTCAATCCGAGCATCATAGGAGGAACGGTAAGTGACCGTTGGCTGGATGTCGTCGTGCAATCGAATGGTAGTGATCCAACACTTCTGGTGTTCAATAGCCGTGCTGAAGGTAGGTTGGTCGGTCAGGCTGAGGCCTGCCCCGAACGGCGGCGAGCCATCAATGTCTGCCAAGAGATATTCAAACGTCCGTGACTTCCCAGGCCCCAAAACCAAGGATTTTTGCGACTGCTGGAACGGTCTGCCGAACTCCAGCAAGACGCTGAAAATCCCAGCGAAATTTCCTTAGTTGGGGCCGAATTAGCGAGATTTAGAATCGGGCGTTCCACAACGCTAGGTAGGGCTAATTCAACATGGTTAAACGACATCTAAAAAAAACAGGAGAGTTTTCCGCTATTTAGTATTACATTAGCAAAAGTGATAGTTAGCGATACGCGGGTTCTGCTAACATTGCTTGGGTTGGTTCGACGAGTGGTTGGCCACGCTTCTGAATGCCTCTCACCGATCGGTCTCCCAATCGTAAGGGATGTTTCAAGGGCCCAATCGTCCTTGTTCATTGGGCTCGAGTACGGGTTGGGGTAATGCAATGTATCGAATCGTCATTGCCGACGATCACGGTCTGTATCGTCGCGGCTTGCGACTGGCGCTAAGCGCCGGCATTCCGAGTATAGAGATATTTGAGGCTGCATGCTTCGATGCGGTGGTCAGCCTCTTGGCGGATCAGGCTCCCATACATCTTGCGATCCTGGATCTGAATATGCCGGGGCTGTTCAATCAGCAGGTGCTCGCCGACGTTCTGTCGACATACCCGGATACGCGCTTCGCAATCGTTTCGGGCAATGATTCACGTTCGGAAATATTGACGGCTCTGTCGATCGGCCTTCACGGCTACATCGTAAAGTCGCAAAAAGACGAAGAAGTCGTTTTGGCGGTGAGCGAAATTTTGTCAGGCCGCATCTACGTTCCGGCGCTCTTGTCGCGGACTTCTGCAGGCCAAGGGCTACACGCGCCCCCGCCCGAGAGAGCCTCAACTCAACCGCGGACCGGGACCGGGACCGGCAGTCTTAGCAAGCTGACCTTGAGGCAGAGGGATGTCCTCAAGCTGATGGCCGAAGGCTATTCAAACAAGGAGATCGCTCGCCATCTTGACATCGCCGAAGCGACCACAAAAATCCATGCTGCTGCCATAATGCGTGAGCTTGGAGTGCGAAACCGGACCGAAGCAGCCCTTGTGCTGCAGAATTGGCTTTCGAAAAACGCGAGCTAGGATTCGATTTCATGCTGTGACAGGCGCAGCGAGTACCGCAACCCGTGGTCCAATATCTCCAGTTTGGAGGAGTGGCCGATAAGGGGTGCGCCATCGATCCCGATTATCATTGAACCAAAGCCGTGGCCGATCATCTTGGCCTTCTTGCGTCGGCCCGATTCCACCCAGTGGAAAACGATATCGTTTCCCTCACCTTCTGGAGCGAAGGACCAGGTAACCTCGAGCCGGCCTCCTGGCTCGCCAAGTGCGCCGTGCTTTACGGCGTTCGTCGTCAGCTCGTGAACCACCATTGCAAAGCTCTCTGCCGCACCGCTTGACAATATGATGTCAGGGCCGTCGACCACGATATCGCGTGTTCCCATGTAGAGTTGCAGTTCCCGGACAACCAGATCGTCGAGCAGCACCGAAGCGCTGGTGCGGCGTGAAAGCAGCGTATGGGTCGCTTCAAGGGCTCTAATTCGATCGATCAGGTCCTCCTTGTATTTGGCGACATTGTTCTCGGGAAAATCGACCATTTTTACCAGCGCGGTGATCACCGGGAAAAGATTGCTGAACCGATGGCGTTGTTCGAGCATTACGCGTTCCCGCTTCTTTACCGCTGCGCGCAGCAGCGTGGTCTGCCGGCGCTCTGTCAGGTCAGCGGCTACCCCGATGCGCAGCAGATGGTTATCATGTCTTTCCTCGCGCCCACGCAGAGCTATCCAGCGGATGTTTCCGTCCGCTCGCCGGACGCGTATCTCGATATCGTGATTAGTAGTGGAGGCAGGTTCTGTCGTGGCTGCCAGCTTTGGCCAGTCCGCCGGGTGCACGACAGCAGCAAGATCTTGCAAGGGCCGGCTGGCGGCTGGAGGCAGGCCTAGAGTGTCCCAGAATTTGTCGGAACCTGTGACAGTTCCATCGGTGAGGTCGATTTGCCAAGTGCCCAGGCGGCCAGCAGAAAGCGCGAGAGAAAGCCGCTCCTTCTGCGCCCGGATCGCCTCGCGCGCCGTTCGTCGCTCCGAGATATCGTCGACCACCACGAACATACCCCCCGAAAGGACGCCGTCAGGCCGGGATGAAGACAGGACTACCCGAGCCCAGAATGTCGTATCATCCTTCCTCAACAAACGGACCTCAGCACCGGAAGGGGTCGTGGCATTGCCCTGACCTTCAATCAATATCAACATCGAATCCCGGTCGTCGGGATGAACAAGGCTCACAAGCCGCAATTGGGCGAGCTCCGCTTCAGTATAACCCGTCAGCTCACACAGGCGTCTGTTGGATTGCAGTAGCTCACCGTTCTCATTGGCGTTGGCAAAGCCCATGGCCGCACGTTCGAATGCCCACCGAAAGCGGCCTTCGGTTGCCTCGACAGCAGCGAGCCTGGATTCGGCGACCTCCACCGCCTTTCGCAGGTCTTGTCGGAGCCGGTGGAAGACAAAGGCTATCACGCCACCCGACACCAGAAGGTAGATTGCCCGCAACCAGTCTTCATTGGAGATCCGACCGCCAAGGATGTTCTGGGCCCATAGGCCGGCGCCGGCGATCGCCAGCGTCGCAGCGATCGCGGCTCGACGACCTTCAAGATACACGATGACAATTATCGCCGGAATAGTTTCAATAAAACTTGGCCCGAGACCAGTATGAATTATGCCAGTTATTTGGAATATAATTGTGGCAACAAGCACCAATATTGAAGCCACGTGAGCTAAAGGTGTACCCAGCAAGCCGAAACCCAACCTTCGCAAATGCGATCCCATGCACCAGTCTACATCTTTCGGTCTAGTCCGTCGAGGCTAGGAGGCAACCGCCTAACTAGTACCACTGCCGGATTGCCACACCCAAGCACCAGATTACTATCCGTTCGACAAAGGAAAAACGCAGGAGATATCGAAGAGTTTCCGTCGGGTAGAAACACTGGGCTTGGGGTAGGAACAATGTCTCTGATTGATAGGCGCAACGACACCGTTGCGGGCGGGCGGTATGTTGTCTTGGGGAATAAATATGGTTGCGTGACGCGTACGACGGGGCGCGCTCCAGATAGGTTGGCCGATGTCGGCGACTCGAAGCGCCGCGGCATGGAATCCGTCACCGGCATGCTTGACCGCATCGGCTGTGGGTATCTCGTCCTGAATCGCGAAAAGAAGGTGGTTGAATGGAACGCCGCCGCTCAGGACACGTTCGAACGCCAGGATGAAGCGGCTGGTACAGCCGCCGAGCTTTCGGCCGCACTAAGGCGCCTGGTTGCGAATGTTCCGGCCAACTTTCTGCCAGGCTCGCTGTCATGGGTTGTGATCCGCAGCGCCGGCGACCGGCCGGTGGTACTCAATGAAGGGGGGGTCGTTGCTCCTGATGGAACGAGCATCGTGGCATTGTTGGACCGCGAGAACAGATCGTCGGCCAATCCTCAGACATTGCAAAAGATGTTCGGCCTGACGAGTGCGGAGACCCAACTCGCCATGCGCTTGGCCCAAGGGGATGCGCCCTTGGAAATCGCCCGCA
The DNA here is from genome assembly GCF_057784315.1 of Mesorhizobium sp. CNPSo 4684. NCBI lineage: Bacteria > Pseudomonadati > Pseudomonadota > Alphaproteobacteria > Hyphomicrobiales > Phyllobacteriaceae > Mesorhizobium > Mesorhizobium sp. CNPSo 4684. The sequence goes on from NZ_JBWLUX010000041.1 coordinate 28,390, forward strand.
GTTGGCGGCTTAGCCGGACCACGATCAGGTCTCAACTGGCGTCGCTCTTCGCCAAGACCGACACAAAACGCCAAGGGGAACTGGTGGCTCTTCTGGGGCGTATTTCCGTATTGCCGTGAGGGTTGCCGTCTCGATCGCGAGGCGGCGTCACTCGGAATTCTGGCCGCTGTGGAGCTGCCCTCGCGCAGCTCCCAGCCTGCCACGGCGCCACGGTCGGCCAGCTCGACGAGCTCAATCTTGAGGGGGGAAAATTTCGACATGGTCGGACAGAATTCCGAGGGCCACAGGGTGGGCAATGGTCAACGCGACAGGTCCGGTCCGGCGGAGGCAAAATCTGGACCGGCCCCATCGGACCGCGCGATCCTGCAACTGTCGCGGAAAGGACCGATCGTCGTCACCGGCGCAGCGGGCTTCATCGGATTTCATGTCGCTTGGCGGCTTTTGCGCTCCGGTGCGGAAGTCGTAGGGGTGGACAATTTCACCCCCTATTACGATCCAAGATTGAAGGAAGCGCGATTTGCGCGCCTGTGCGCCGAGCCGGGGTTTACTCCGATGCGTCTGGATTTGGCGGATCGGTTGCCTGTGCAGTCGCTGTTCTACGACTTTCGTCCATCGCATTTTGTTCACCTGGCTGCCCAGGCGGGCGTGCGTCATTCGCTGGTCGACCCGCATGCCTATGTACAGTCCAACATCGTGGCGTTTCTCAATGTCCTGGAAGGCTGCCGGCACGCCGGCGTCAAACACCTAGTCTACGCCTCGTCGAGTTCCGTCTACGGCGCCAATCAAACCATACCGTTTTCCGAACACCACGGCGCCAACCACCCCCTCAGCCTCTATGCCGCGACCAAGCGTGCAAATGAAGCCATGGCGCATTCGTACAGTCATCTGTTCGGCTTGCCCACGACAGGATTGCGGTTCTTCACCGTCTATGGGCCGTGGGGAAGGCCCGACATGGCGGTCTACGCGTTCACTCATGCAATCGCCCAAGGGAAAACGATCGCAGTGGCCAACGCCGGTCGTGTGTGGCGAGATTTCACCTACATAGACGACATCGTCGAGGGAGTGGTTCGAGTGCTCGCCGCCCCGCCGCGTGCCGAACCGAATTGGGATGGTTGCGCAGCGGATCCGGCTACGAGCTCGGCGCCATATCGTGTGTACAATATCGGCAATGATCGGCCCGAGGAGATCAACCGGCTGATTGCAATCATCGAGACTGCCCTTGGTCGTCGGGCTCTTCGCACAGATGTGCCCTTGCCTCCCGGCGACGTCCTGGAGACTCGCGCCGATGTCGGCGATCTTCGCAGCGCCGTAAACTTCGCTCCCTCTACAGCCCTCGAGGACGGTGTTCAGCGTTTTGTCGAATGGTATCGACACTTTCATGGAGGCGATACTATTGCCTCGGCAGAACAACAAAACCTCATGCCTGTGTAAACCATTGACCGCGGGTCCAACCCCGCCCAGCTCATCTCGTCCCACCCCGTTCAAGACGTGACCTGTTGCCGGCTGCTTCGGGCAGAGCCTCTTCTATGTCGGCGCGACGCGGCTATTGGTTCGAGCGCTCGCCGATCCAATCGGGGAGATGCGATCCATCCCAGACAGCAATGCGCGGATGAGCGGCTTGCGTATCGGGCTCTCGATGAAACGCCAGACCACGAACGAGGCAAGGAGAGCCGTGGCCAAGACGACAAAGAACGCGGCGTTCTTGCCGATCTGCGGGGCCAGAGCGTTAAGCGAGATGTAACCGATATACTGGTGCAAAAGATAAAGCGGATAAGTCAATCCGCCGAGCATCAGGACGGTCTTTGAAGGTGTTATCATGGAACGGATAAGTATTGCGCCTACGAAAATCCCGAAAACCACAGCTTTGGCTACAAAGAGAGCAGGATAGGAAATGGCTACACCGTGATGCTCCAGCATCCAGCCTTGATCAAACCTGATCGTCTGGCAAGACACCAGGAATGCAACTGCAAGAAGGATGAGCGCCGCCGGCGAACGACCTTTTGCAACGATTTGTTGGGCCAGAATACCGAAGGCAAAGAAAGGCGCATAGTCGGTGATAAAGAGAACTCGTATTGCCGTGCTCCCGAGGAAAAGCTCATTTCCTGCCGAAACTGCGAGCCAGATGGCAACGATGGCTAGTTTCCAGCGCTGAAACGCACCCGCAAGCATGAGCAGTGCGATCCAGCTGTAGAACACGATCTCGACCATGATCGACCAGTAGACGCCGTCCATGGATGGCCTGTGGAATGCGCGGGCGAACATGGAAAGATTGGCGGCATAGGTCGAAACATTAGTCGGAAAACGGGGGTCGTTGGCGATTGAGAGAACGACGAACGTCACGGTCATGCAGACGACGAATCCAGGATAAAGCCGGACAAAGCGCGCGACTGCGAATTCCTGCCAGGTCCGACCTTCGGCCGACCAAGTTATGACGAAGCCACTGATCAGGAAAAACACACTGACGCCGAGATAGCCGTAGATGGCAAACGGTGCAGCGGCTGCATATCCAACGTCGACATCCCCGGTTATTGGCCCGCGAAAAAGATAGTGAAAGGCCACAACCGCCAGCGCCGCAACCAATCGCAACAGGTCTAACGATGCCAGGCGCGATGAATTGGTGTTTCTCGCCTGTTCCATTGCCATCTCCCAGATCGCGTCATGCTTTTGGGGGCTGATCGGCCGCCTGATCTGTCATGGCCACAGCGCCATAGAAAGCCCGCCGAGCGCTGATCGAATAGTGATTGCCGCATCGAGGCGCATCATCGTGCGTTTGCATGAGGTCTGCCGTCCACGACCTCAACCCGAGAAAGGTTCACAAATGTCGAGAGCGCCCGGAGTTAGGAATAGCTCGCTTGCCGTTTGCGTCGCCCTCAATTCGAGCGACCGCGAACGCTTTGGCACCGTAGCTCCAAGCCGTCAGGTCAGCGCAAGAACCAGTGCCGTTGGTGACTTGCGAGCGGGCGCGCCTTGAGTGACATCAATGCAAAGATCAGCCCGGGAATGATCTTCAGTCGCTTGCGAATATAAATCGCCATCGCCATGTTCCAGACCACAAGGGCAAGCGCGAGCCCCACTGCCGCACCCAGTGAACCGTAGATTTCAATGCCCGCCGCACAGCCTATGATGCCAATCGCCGCGCCAACTATCATGGTTATGGCCGCGGCCCATTCATTTCCGGTCATGGTCAACAGGTTCAACTGGGGTCCGCACAGTGCAACGAAGACATATCCGAGCATCAGCACGCGCGCGATCGGCGCCCCTGTGCCGAAATCCTCACCAAACCAACTCAAAAGAGGTCGCACGATCACAAGCAGCGGGAGCGCCATCGCTATGGCGCCGGCTGCGGAAAGCAAGGTCGCTCGCGAAAACAGCGCCTGCAGGGCTTTGCGATCGTTTTGAGCATAGAGGGTAGCTGCAGTGGGCGAAAACATTGTGGAGACGGCCACCAGGGCAAGACTGACGAGCAACGCCACGTTGAGGCCCAGGGCGAAAATGCCCGCGTCACGGATATGCCCAGTCCAGCCCAGCACCATGACCCCAGCCCTGTTGATAAAGACATCGAGCCCGGCCATGAGCATAATAGGCGGAACCACCGCCCACCAGTCTTTCGATGCGTCGGCAGGTTCAGCGCGCCGCAAACCGGGAGGCTGGAACCTTGTGGCCATTACGAATACCAGTCCGACCGTTACACCCGAACTTGTCAGCACTGCTTGCATCACCAATGGCGCATTCAAGGTCCACGCGCCGGACAGGGCAGCAGCTCCAAGCAACGTCAACAACAACCCGTCGCGCACAATGCGTTCGGGCAAAAGGGCTGAGACCCCGCCCCCGAATGCACGAACAAGTGCAGCCCCCAATGCGGAGGCGGTGACCAAAGGCACGGCTGCCATGCCGAGAAGCTGGCTGATCTCAAGTTCCTTGTTGGAAGGACCAGAAAACAAAAAGATGAAAGTGGCGCCAGTCAGACCGAATAGAGTCGCCACCGCCAGCGATCGTTGCACAGCAAACCGGATTACACCGTGCGCCAGGTCAAGTCGACCTTGGGCACGATAGGCGGATACGAAGCGCAGCAAGGATACGTTGAAGCCGAGCGTTGCGAGATAGGCAAGAACCGAAGTCCAGGACAGGACATAGGAATAGATGCCATAACTGGTGGAGCCGACGATGCGCGCAATCAGCAACTGCGCCAGACTGGTCAGCCCTGCGCCTGCGACATAGATCATAAGAGCAAAGATGGCGGCATAGCCGAGGCTACGGGTCAGATCTTCCTTCTTCGGCAAAATGGTATCTGCAGCTGCAAGGGAAGTTGCAACATTTTGAGCGGTTATCGTACCTCCACACTCCTCAATATAGCATCCTACGTCACCTCCAAGCATTGGATGGCCAGCTTCGCCGCGTGGCAAATATCTGACCCCATCGTGCTGAATCTTTGAGATTATCTTTCGTGCGATGCGCTGAATGCTCGCCAACGACGACCGATCATTGAGCGTCTCAACAGGAAGAATATTCCTTTCGTTTCCGAGCAGAATATCATTTATGTTTTGAAATACGCCAAACGCTCGCATGCTTGTGTCAAGATCCGCATCGAGAATTCGCTCAGCAGGAGCATCGTGCTTCATCCGCTCCCGCAAGCGTGTCTCCACGATGGGACGTGGCAGAACAACTCTGAGCGTAAAATCCGCCACCGGCGTGAGTTTTAGCGTCCGTGCGATTGCAATATTATCAGCCGCTCCGTTGAAAATCGCCAGCGATGCAACTGCCTGAACATATCCCTGCTCGAATATTATTATTTCTTCGGATTGCTTCGCCTCATCCCAAGTGTGAGAAAGCTTCAGAATATGTTGCCACACCCTAGCCCGCCATATGAATTTCTTTGGCGGAATAATTCTTATCATGGCAAGTGAAAGCGAAAGATACTTCGCTAAGCCTCTCGGTGATAGCAATACACTAAAGGCAGAAAATATTGCCGCCCCGACTCTAAAAAGAAATAGGAATACTCCAAGGTCGACACTGCCCCCCCTCTTTCTGCGCTGACGACTGTGGACAACCCTCGTAGGGTAGCCTTGTCCACGCAACCGTCCTGCAAGCGCATCAGCAAAGGCTGCCTTGCCTGATCCGGGCGGTCCGAAGAGCTCAATGATCATTTTCCGCAACCGTCCTTTGTCATGCCCCCACGAGCAGCAGGTCGCCGCTGTCCCCAAAGCGATACGCTGCATGCTGTTTGAGGTTGACCTGCGTGAGCACGGTTCCGACAGGAACATATCCGGGCTCCTCGGGCTGGAGCAATTCGAGGACACCGCGTGCGACATTGCGCGGTGTCTTTGCCCAGCGCACCGCAAACAGAACGGAATCCGCCCAACCCGCCAGCAGCCGGGATTCGGGGCCCCCCAGGCCCGGTGGTCCGTTCAGGACGACGAGGCTGTAGACTGAGCCCAGCCTGTCCATAAATTGTCGCGGTGCGTCCATTGTGAACAGCAACTTCAGGAGGTCATCCGAGAGCGCCGGCGCGGCCATGAAATCGACGCCGATCTCAGGCATGCTCGAAATTACACCCTCCAGATCACAGCGCCCCTTCGCATAGTCTCCAAAGGATCTATGCGGTTTCAAAATACTAAACTCGCTCACGAAATCGTTCGTAAGCCGCGCGTCGTGGCGATCCAAATCGATGAAAAGCACACGGCCGCCCAGGCGCGTTGCCGCGAGGGCCAGGCTCCATGCGAGCTCGGTCTTCCCATCGCTTTGGTCACTGGACGTAACAAGGACAACCTGAGACGAACGGCCCCTTGCCTGAAGCGGTGCCGCATTGACCAGCAGGGAAATTGCAGCCCGGCTGTATATTGATTGCTGCTGCCCAAGAACCAGCTGTTGCAGGCGCCTGGCACTGGGTCTTGAGACCTTCGGGAGCAATCCCAGGCAGGGAAAGCCGAGGGCTGCTTCAGTCTCCGCCTCACCGCGCAAAGTCTGATTGAGACGATTGCCGAGAAGGACAAGGATGCCACCAATAAGACCAAACACGACCATGCCGGGTGGAATAAGGTAGATCGGCGAGAGGCTCTTGGGGTTCGTCGGCGGCCATGCCGCCGAAATTATCGAAACTCCCGACGAAGGGTTTGCAATGCGCCGGCTCAGATCCTGTTGTCTGGTCAGGAGCTCATTGTATCGCTGCGTCAGGATGGTAACCTTTGGTTCAAGTGCGCGCATCCCTGAAAGTCGGCCCGCAGTGTCGGTTACTACGGCTTCGAGGACATTCTTGCGCGTCTCTAGCGCCGCGATCTGGGCACGGTACGTACTCGCCTCCGCAGCGATACGTGCGATGCTCTGTTCGATCTCACGGTTAATCGCACCCGCGGGATCGTTTCCTGCCGTATTGTCTGCCGGATGAGCCAGAAGGTCGGCGAGCGCCGGCGATCCAATGACGTCCGCAAGCGCGGCCGGCGAGGCGCCCGACTTTTGCAGGTCCTGGATTTTTTGAAGACGAGACTCTGTCGTGGTGAGATCGGCCTTCGACAAGGCAAGCTGTTGGTTGAGATCAGCTGTTTCCCTGGCAGCGTTGTCGGCTGCACCCTGATCGACAGTGCCATGGCTCAGCCGATATTCCTCCAGACGATCGGTCGCTTCTGCCAGATCGCTTTGGACCGTCGGCAGAGCGGCAACGATGGACGCGAGCTCCGCCCTGTCGGCGGTTTGGCTGTTGCGTGCGAGATCATCGACATAAACCCGGGCGAATGTGTTGGCCACCAGGGCTGCCCGCACAGGATCCTTATCGCTGAACCCGACTGTGATAACACGCGAGCGCAGTTCCTGGCCAACTCGCAGTCCACGTCGCAACGTCTTCAGTTCTGCTGCATCATCACTGCCATGCGGCAAGATTCGATCCAACAAATTGGCTGCAAACGAACGCTTTTCCGTTGGCGCCTCAGGAGCCGATCCCTGCGCGACAGAACCAGAACCACCGACGTCAGCCTGTTGATCAGCTTCGGTCCTGCGCAATGCCGCAACAACGCGACGCAGGTGCCCTTGCGACAGGAGCATGGTCAAATGGTTGTCGATGCTTGTGTCCAACATGTCCTGACCACCTGTGCCGTCAGGCGCAGTCCTCATCGAACTATCGACGATCACCTGTGTGGTCGCCTCGAACACAGCCGGGCGGGAAAAGCCAACAAGCCCTGCAAGTGCGCCGCCAAAAACGACCATGGCAAGCAGGAACCATTTCCGCCTCGCGATGGTGATGATCAGTTGGCCGAAAGGGGTCTGCGTGTCCATCGGTTCACGCAACCGCCGCCGCATGCGTGGATTGGTCTCGTGCACTGCTACACGCATCTCTGTGGTGCGCGGAAGCTGAATGCGACTGACAATTGAACCTTCCATCTCAAACTCCCGTCAACTCAAGCGCGCCCGGCAGGGTTGTTGATGCCACTGATGACCGATCGGCGTCGTAGCGCCATGCAAGGAACATCAACGTCGCCCACAAATCACGAGAATGATCCCGTTTTCCATCGAGGTGATCGCGCCAGCACGTCTGAACTTTTGCCACGTCGAAAAGCTCATGTCCGGAGTGGCGCATGTCAGCCAGAAGATCACTCGCCCAGGCACGCAAAGGCCCTCTCAGCCAGAGCGCCATAGGAACGTCGAAACCCTGCTTTGGCCGGTTTATCAGTCGCTGAGGAACGTACCGGCGCAGCAACTGGCGAAGGAGCCACTTGCCTTGTCCATGGCGAACCATTGCATTCGCTGGCATCCGCCAGGCGAATTCGACGACGCGGTGGTCAAGAAGTGGGCATCGGCCCTCAAGACTGTTGGCCATGCTGGCCCGGTCCAGTTTCACCAGGATGTCGCCGGGCAGATAATCAGCCATATCGTTGTACAGAAGCCGAGACAGCAGGTCATCAAGCTGAGGCGCGCGCCGAAGTGATGTGCGTGGCCCGGGGCGCGTTAGATTAGCTGTCGATGAGCCTGTCAGTCGTTGATACAGCTCCTCTTGATCGGCGGCAGAAAACAGCAGAGCCAGCCGATCCAGACGATCGCTGCGCAACGCGTGCCGAGTAAGCCCTGAAAGCGGCAGCTTGCTGAAAATATTGTGACGGGTTGCGCGAGCCATCAGCGCAATGGCCGCCGCAAGGGTCTCCCGCAGCGGCGAGGGCATACCATGCTGTCGATTGGCCCGCGCCGCCATAAGGTGGCGGGCGTAGCCGGCAAAACACTCGTCGCCACCGTCGCCCGTCAACGCGACCGTAACGTGCTGGCGAGCGAGCCGCGCCACCAGCAGCGTCGGTATTTGCGATTCATCGGCGAACGGCTCATCCCAAGTCTGAGGCAGTTCTGGAATGATGTCGCGCGCCGAGGCCGGCGAAAGGTGTAGTTCAGTATGGTCTGTGCCCAGATGCCGCGCAACCGCGGCGGCATGAGGAGCCTCATCAAATCCGCGCTCGCCGAACGCTATGGTGAATGTGCGTACGGACTTTTGCGATTGAGCCTGCATCAGGGCTACAACGGTTGAGCTGTCAACACCGCCGGACAGAAACGCGCCCAGCGGCACATCGGCGTTCATGCGCTCCCTGACGGCAAGTCGAAGTAGCGCATCGAGTTCACTCGTCAGTTCTTCGTCGCTGCCGACCATAGGGTTCTGTCGGCCTTTTGTGGCCACTTCGGCCAGTGACCACCAAGCTCGCACACGATGTCGAACGGAGCCGGTGCGACGCGCCTTGGCGAAGTCTTCGGCCGTCAAGGACAGGACCGAGCCTGGAGGTAGCTTGAATACCCCTCGCCAGATGCAATTGTGATCCGGCACCCATCCTCGCGACAGCATGGCCCTGGCAGCATTGGGATTGAGTTCCGGATTGAAACCCGGGAAACACCTGATGGCTTTCAACTCGGAGCCAAAAACAAGTGCATGGCGAGTTGGGGCGACATAGATCGGCTTTTTGCCCATTCGGTCGCGAGCCAGGTGAAGGGTCCTTGTCTTCAGATCCCACAGTCCAAACGCGAACATGCCGGCAAAACGCTTGAGTGAGGCATCAAGCCCCCAATTTTCGATCGCGCAGAGTATAACCTCTGTATCGCATGCTCCGCGGAACTGATGGCCGGCGCTCTCGAGTTCCTGGCGCAGATCGCGGAAATTGTATATTTCACCGTTGAAGGTAATGACATATCGGCCACTTGCCGAACGCATCGGCTGAAATCCTGCCTCTGACAAATCGACAATGGCCAACCGGTTGTGGCCGAAGGCGATACCGGCTTCACCATCGCTCCAGAAGCCTTCGCCATCAGGGCCGCGGTGACGAAGGGCAGCCGTCATTTGTGATATTGCCCGCAGCGGCCTTGTACTGGCCGCATCAGGGGCGAGGAGGATCCCGGCAATCCCGCACATGCTATCGGCCCGCCGCTCGTGCAGTTGCCGCAACCGGTTTGGCTGTCCCGGCAACCAGGCAAAGAGTGATTGAAAACCAAACGATCGGGTGGCGAATGACCAGGTGCGGGAAGCCGAAGATGCCTATCGACAACACGAGCGCCACCAGAGCGTCGAGGCCTTTGCGCCATGCCTGGATTGCCGCGGTGCCAAGAATCCACAACAGGGCAAGGACCGCGAGAATGCCCCCTTGAGTGTACGTATCAAGCAACGTGCTGTGAGCCTCGAAAGGCAGATCGATAAACTCCTTGGTCACGACATTCCTGTCGACATGAGGCCCGGGGCCAAGGCCAAGTGAGGCGGAGCCCAAGCCCTTGCCCAAAGCATTGGTCCAGATGTTGATCCGCAGATTGGCGGTCTCGGCTGTCGCCTCGCCGCCTTCTCCTTTGGTCAAGCTCTTGGCAAAGTTTTCGACACTGGTCGCTTCCGCAAGCACATAGGGTGTTGCAGAGATTGAAAGAGGAAGCAGAGCAGCCAATGACAGGAGCAGGACCTGGCGGCCGAGCGAGGCTTGTCCGCCTGTGGCGACCCAGGTCCGGACACGCAGCAGCAAGAAGATCAAGCCGGTCAGAACGATCGTCAAAAGATAGGTGTCGCTCTTGGTCAATCTCCCGACATAGACGATGAGAGCAATGCTCGCGAGCGCGTACGCCCTGGCGATCATGCTATGGGTTGTTACCGCCAGATGCAGCGCAAGAGGGCCGAAAAGTGCGCAATAAAGAGCCAGCTGGTTTGGATTGTCGGACCAACCCGTGAACCGGTCCCAGAACCACGGGTTTACTCCGGACTGATGGATCAAATTGAATCCAAGTGCCACCTGGAAAGCAAAACATCCATTCGCAATTGCGATCACCAGCCATGAGGTGCGGCGCAGATGGCGATCCGCGTTCGGATCTGCCGCAAGCAGGCATGTGACGGAGGCCAATAGCAGGTAGGCGATCGTGTCGTGTATCGGCGCTTCTAGATACTGAACGGTTGTAAGCATGCCGACGATCAGGCCCAGGCTGAGGGCGAATGTCATGATCGCCCAGAAGGCACTGAGAATGGAAAGTGCCGGCGTGACCACGAGTTGGCCCCCCGCAAGTACCCGGCCCAACGATATGAGGATCCACAGGGCCAGAAATAGTTCGCTGATGCCGAACGGCGCTCCCGGGATCTCAAGTTGAGATGCGTAGGCCATCGCGACGCCGCCGGCCAACAACACGTCTCGAATCATTGGCGCACCTCGCCCAGTCGGCCGAGCGCGGCATCCTTTCCAGCCTGCGAAGGCAAATCTGCATCGCCGAGGGATCTGGCGCCAAGGACCTGATTGTAGAGGTCGCAATACTGATCGATCACCAGCGGCAGCGCGAAATGCGTCTTGACGAATTCGACGGACCGATGACCCATGGTCCTTCCGCTGCCGCGGTCGGACAAGATTTCTATTATTCTTGACGCAAGACCATCTGCATCATGGGCTGGGACCAGATATCCATTCCAACCGTCTTCGACCACCTCATTGCAGCCGGGCATATTAGAGGCGACGATCGGCAATCCCGCCAGTCCCGCCTCAAGCAGGACGCGCGGAACTCCTTCCCGATATTGCGTTGGAAAGGCGAATAGATCGGCCATGCCAAGGAGGGCGGCAACGTCCTGTCGTGGACCCAAGGCTATGACATGAGGGGAATACCGATCGATGTCCGATTTGGCGACGGCAAACGGACCCTCGGATTCCCATGGGCCGACCAGTACAAAACGGGCATTGGGCCTCGCGGCCAGGACGCGGGGGACGGCTTCAAGCAGTGTCGGGATGCCTTTTTGACGAGTGAGCCGGCCGACAAAAATTACAACTTCAGCGGACTGGAGCCCAAGCTCTTGGCGCAATTTCTCTGGCGACGATGTGAGATGGGTTGCGGCAGCGAATGCATCAACATCGATTCCAGAACTGCGGATTACTCTTCCGCTGCCGCGTCCGATCAGCCGATAACGCTCAAAGAAAGCGTGATCGTCCCGATTTTGGAATACTGTCGCAGCCGTCCAGAATGACGAAAGCCACTGCAGTGTGCAAAAGACTGGACGAAGGGCCAGAGCCCTTGGCTCCAGAGATGAAAACGTCCAGCCCAGCCCATTGATTGTACGGACGACCGGAACCGACCCGCGCACCGCCAGTGGTGTTAACAGATTGGGCTTCGTGTCAAAGCTTTGGACAATATCCGGACGGAGCTCCGACATCAGTTTTCGAATCGTTTTAATGGCGCCGCTGCTGCCATTGGAAAATCGGTCGAAGCCATAACGACGATGCGTAATGCCATGCCGCAAGAATGCGGCCTCATCGCCGGTGGAGACTGCACTGACCCGAAAGCCCCTTTCGCGCATCGACAGCAGGAACGGAATTCTAAAGGCGTGATCCTCGCCCCCCACACACACGAGATGCGGATTCATTCCCCGTCTCCTGACCGTGCGCATAACTCCGATCGTGCGCGCTGGCCGGCTGTTGGTCCTGCCGTCATTGTCCTTGGTTCCGCTGCCTGGAACTTGTCATGCCAAGCTTCACGGTACGGTCAGGCTTGCCGGCTGTCCTCGTCCGTTTGAATGAGCGAGTTCCACTCGTGCGCGCAGGGTCTTCGGCTCGGACCGAAATGATGCGCGTCGTCTCCCGGCAAGGCGCGCCTGAAGGAGTGCTTCGGGTGGCCTTCCCTCGCTAGCGGTTTGGCCTGGTTCGTTTACCCACCGGCCATCTCCGCGAAAATGCGACTGGGGTCGCAAGACACCATGACCTGGCTCAACATCAGTACAGAAGTTCGCAGGCAGACGCATGTCGCGCAGAAAGCGGTTCCTTTTCCGCCGCCTGTCGACTGCCTTCAGTAAGTCGAATTGCCGGATATTAAGATTCGAAGGTTTCGACGCGTCGCATGAGAGATGATCGGCTCAACAAAGCATCCAAAAACGGGGTTTCTTCCAAAAAATTGAAGGTTTAACGCCGATGTTTTGAGCTCTCAGTAACCACGCCAGTAATCAGTGATTGTCAGTGAGTATCGGTTTTGATTTGGTGCCGACAATGCCGCCGATTAGGCAAGGCAAGCGTGATGTTGGGCCTTGTTGGCTTGAGGCTGCCGAGGTGTTCAAGGCTCAGATCAATGTTTCTATCAACGCATTTCCGTATTTGATTTGGCGCTAATGTAGACTCTCGGCTAGGCAGGGGGTGGGGCGCTACCAGTCAGAAGAGAGAACCTTCGCATGGCTACGATGCACTACGCCTACGGCGCCCCTGCCGCAGCAGCTGCAGCCTACGGCTTCAACCTAGTCGATCTCCAGTACGCCTCATCGGTCAACGCCCTGCCGGATGGCTCCAAGGCCTTGATTTGGCTGGATGAAAGCAACGGTGTAACCGCCTCCTTCATAGACAAGGTGACGCCTCTCCTCAACAATCCGAAGGTTTTTGGATTTTATCTGACCGATGAACCTGACCCCACTGGTAAATATCATACCCAGGTCAGCGCTGCGAATCTGAAGGCCGAATCAGACTGGATTCACTCCCATTTCCCGGGGGCCAAGACTTTCATCACTCTGATGGACATGGGGTCATTCACAAATTCCGACTACACGAACACCTATAATCCGGCCAACACCGGGATCGACTTCTACGGAATAGATCCCTATCCGGTGCGCTCGACCGTGGTCGACTTCGATTATATCGATAGAGCTGTGGCAGCCGCGCTGAAAGCGGGCATACCATTGAGTGCAATCGTTCCGGTGTATCAGGCGTTTGGCGGCGGTGGCTGGGCGACCAATACGGGCGGTTCGTATGTGATGCCTACGACCGCCCAAGAGCAGACCATGTTGGACCATTGGGCAAAGCTCGTTCCTTCACCTGCCTTTGACATGGTCTACAAATGGTCTTCGCAGAACGGCGAGACATCGCTCGGCAACACGCCGGCAATGCAGGCTTTTTTCCTGGATCACAACAGCCATACCGGGACAACGACCCCGCCGCCAACCACGCCAACCACCCCTCCGCCAACCACGCCAACCACTCCTCCCCCTGTCGATCCTACTCCTCCGACCACGGACAAAGTCGTCGGTACCAGCGGCGCCGATCTTCTTCAGGCAGTCGGCGCGCACACGATGACCGGCTATGGCGGCAACGACACATATTATGTTGACAGCACTGGTGATCGGGTTGTCGAGGCTTCCGGCGGCGGAACAGACAAGGTTCTCACCTCAGTGAGCTATGCGCTTTCCGCCGGCTCATCGATCGAGCATCTCGCCACCACCAATGTGGCCGGCACAGCGGCAATCAACCTGACCGGTAACGAATTCGGCCAGACGCTCGAGGGCAATGCCGGCAACAACATTTTTAAAGGCGGCCGCGGCGCCGACATCATGATTGGCCACGCCGGAAACGACGATTACTGGGTAGACAACGCCGGCGACAAGGTGATCGAGACCCCTGGCCAGGGTCAGGACAGGATATGGACCTCTGTAAGCCATGCGCTCTCGGCCGGCTCGTCGATTGAAGTCCTCGGCACCACGAAGGAGTCTGCCACCACGTCAATCAACCTCACCGGCAACGAATTCGCCCAGACCATCCAGGGAAATGCTGGCAACAACGTCATCAGCGGCGGCGGTGGCGCCGACAAACTGACCGGCTTTGGCGGCAAGGATGTTTTCGTCTTCAACTCCGCGCTTGGCGCGGGCAATGTCGACAAGATTACTGACTTCAACCCGTGGCAGGACAAGATCTACCTTGATGATGCTATCTTCAAAGGGCTCAAGGTCGGAACGCTCGCAGGCGGTGCTTTCCATGGCGGGACGGCAGCACACGACAGTACCGACCATATTGTCTACAACAGCACGACCGGAGCGCTCTATTTCGACAGTGACGGAGCCGGTGGCGCCGCTCAAACGCAATTCGCCACGCTTTCCCCACATCTGGCGATCACATCAAGTTCATTCGTTGTGATCTGAGAACGTCAACTGCCCTCGCGCTGGCTTCGTGATGAATGAAGCAGCGCGAGCGCAACTGTGCGGGGCTTCCTGCCGGGCGTATGGCTCAGGACGAACCCACGCGCCTGAGACATTGTCTCTGTAGGCAGAGGCCACTGCAGGCAGGGGCCTCGGCGCTGACTATGCGCAACCTACAAAGCCGACCATCACCGGCGAAATCCTCGAGATGGAATAACCTGTGACAGACTATGGCGCACCGACTGCGCCGTTGGGCCTTGCTGTCTGACCATGCCCCCACCTTGCGAGATCGGCGGATCTCGCCGAGCTGGGGTTCCCAACCCTTGGACCCGCTCCGTGGGCGTCACCCGTTTCGCGCGCTCACCAGATGCAACTGAGTCCCGTTCGCGATCGGTGCACGGCCGATATGTCCGCATCAGGCCTGCCTCGTCCGGGGGCAGTTGAATCCCGATGCAATCGCCCGCAATTCCCCTCTGAGACTGAAGTCACATACGCCCGTCATCTTCCGGGATTAATGGAAGGTATCTGCAGTTTGGGGCGTGACCATGCCTATAGCCAACGATCTGCTCGACGTGGAGCTCCAGTTTGAGTGCCCGGTCTGCAAACATCCAATCATTCGAAATGGCTCATGGTTTAAGTCGATTTCTCGCTTCACCTGTGACGGCTGCGGGGCTGGGCTTCGGCTAGGTTATTTCGACAAACTGGCTCTGTTCGACAGGCACAAGCATTTGGTCCACTCGCGCTGGCGATCAGCGGATCGATTGAATAGTTGAATCGTCGGATACCGCGATCCGGACCTGAGGCGATGTCTGACGCCTACACGCACCGGCTGGCCGGAATGGATGGCGATCGGACAGCAGTAGACCAACCCGTCGATTTACTCATCCGGGGCAGGATGGTGTGTCGGCAAGTCCGCCCACTCGCATCGGTTCTTGTCGACTGCCGCTCCATTCGCCTCGACCAACGCCGCCAATAGGTCAAACGCTCTTTGTCCCAACTGCAAAGGCTGCCCGTCGCGGCGCAGCAAGCGGTCCGTTCCGTCGAGCACGAACGGGCCAAAGGAGTTGTGTGCATCTTCCATAGACACGATCGTAGCCTGTCTTCCCAAGCTGGTCATCGCACGCTCGCTGGCAGTATCTTGCTCGCCCAACCGCATCGCGCCAGAAGCCAGGGTGCATCGCGTCCGCTTTCCGGACGCCTGGTCGAACCGCGGTACCTGCTATCCAGGTTCAAGCGCGCCACCTTGGGCTTTGGATGGGGTAGCATCCAAAACGCAATTCACGAGAAGCAAGCAAGCCCTCAGACCATTCTCCATGGCCGCTTCTGCCGTGCGATCCCACGGGGAAACCGACAACGCATTCCCGCACACGTCTCGCGGTAAATTTGGTATGCATATGCGAGGGAGAGGGGGAACAGATGTAACACGATCCTGGCTTGCCGTCCGGCGCGACGCCGACTCTCCTGTTTCCGAAGACCTGATGCAAAAGCAAAGTAAGATCTCATGTCTTCTTCAGATGTGACCGGCTCATCCAGCCCCGCGGGCTGGGGATTGGCTGCAAAGCTGTTTACAACCCTCGTCCTTCTTGGCGCGATCGCAGTCATGATCACCGGGGCGCTGGGTTACTTCCGCGCCCGCGACGCTCTCGAAAAAGCAGTCTTCGACCAACTCACGGCCGCCCGTCAGACCAAGACGCGCCAGGTCGAAACCTACTTCCGCACAATCCAGGCGGAACTGCGCCTGCTTGCCACTTCCAAGATGGTGATCGATGCGACACGCGAGTTCCGGACCGCGGTCGACCAACTCGACCGGGCAGGCGCGCCGCCTGAACTGCGGCAGAGGGTCGGCGATTGGTACGCTGAGAACTTCATGCCCGGAATGACGCGCACCCTCGGTAGGGAGCCAGCCCTGTCGGACTACCTGCCGGTCGGTGCTGCCCCCTACTATCTGCAGTATCACTACATTGTGGACAATCCCAACCCGGCGGAGCGGCGCAAGCTTCTCGACGACGCTGGCGACGGGAGCGAATACTCCAGGCTGCATGCCATATATCATCCATTGATGCGCGCTGCGGCTACCACGGTCGGCTTTTTCGATTTCATGATTGCCGATCCCAAATCAGGTCGCCTGATCTATACGGTCGAGAAGGAGGTGGATTTCACCACGTCTCTTCAATTGGGTCCGTACCGCGGCACCAACGTCGCGGCCGCCGTCGCCCGCTGCTCGCAGATCGCAGACCCGTCAGCCATCTGCCTCGTAGATTTCGCCTCTTATGCGCCATCAGGCGGCGCGCCGATCGCCTTCATCGCAGCACCGGTGATTGCCCAAGGCGTCGTCATCGGCGTGCTGGTCGCGCAATTGTCGAATGATGAGATCGACAACGTCGTCACCGGTAGCCGCCGCTGGCGGCAGGAAGGGTTCGGCAACACGGGTGAGGCCTATCTCGTCGGGCCCGATTATCTGGTGCGCTCTGGCCCGCGGGCGTTCTACGAGAACCGGGATAACTTCTTCGCCGACCTCAAATCCGTTGGCACTTCGGACGAGGAAATCGCCGTCATTCAGCGTTACGGGACACCAGTGCTGCATCAGCGCGTCGACACCGAGGCCTCCCGTGCCGCGCTCGCCGGTGTCGAGGGCACGGGCGAGATCATCGGATACCGTGGCGTCCCGACGCTCGCCTCATGGGGACCGCTCGCGATTTCCGATGTCAAGTGGGCTCTCGTCGCCAAGATCGACAGCGCCGAGGCCTTCGCACCGATCGCCGAACTCCGCCGGGATCTGTTGCTCGTCGGAGGACTGGCGATGCTCGTGGTCGTCGCCACCGCCTCCTGGCTGTCGCATGCGCTGCTCGGACCCCTCCGCGATCTGACTGCCGGGGTGAAACGCTTCTCTGCTGGCGACTATGCGACCAGCGTGCCGGTCCGCACGCGCGACGAGATTGGCGAGCTCTGCTCGGCCTTCAATGGCATGGTTGAGGATCTGCACCAGAAGAATGTCGTGATCGAAAACAAGAACCGCGAGAACGAGCTGCTGCTGCTCAACGTCCTGCCGGCACCGATCGCCAATCGGCTGCGCGCTGGCGAGGAGAGGATCGCCGACGGCTTCGCCGAGGTCACGGTCGCCTTCGCAGACCTGGTCGGGTTCACGGCGCTGACATCGGAAATGCCGCCGCACGATGTCGTGATGTTTCTCAACGGACTCTTCACGCGCTTCGACGTTGCCGCCAATGATCTCGGCATCGAGAAGATCAAGACGGTGGGCGACTCCTATATGGCGGTGTGCGGCCTGCCCGTGCCGGTGGCCAACCACGCCGAGCGCATGGTCCGCATGGCCATCCGCATGGTCCACATTACCCGTGAGCACGCGATGGAACACAACGTTTCGATGAAGCTCAGGGTTGGCGTCAACAGCGGGCCGGTGGTCGCCGGCGTCATTGGCAAGAGCAAGTACATCTATGATTTATGGGGTGACACAGTGAACCTGGCGAGCCGCATGGAGTCGGGTGGAGTTCCCGACTCTGTTCAGGTGACGCGCCCCGTCTACGAACAGCTCAAGGACCAATTCATCTTCGAGCCGCGCGGCGCTATCGAAGTCAAAGGCAAGGGAAAAGTGGAAGCCTGGGTATTGAGGTTTTAGTCGCGGGGGCAGCTCCGATGCCGGCTTGCGCCCCTTCTGTCCGCCGTCAATGGCTTTCGCCGCGGGCGCAACTGGGCGTCCCGAGGGGAGCGGACCCGAATGTCCGCTTCGCGCCCCAACGCGGTCAGCCGGTCGTCGTTCAACTCGATCCGCTCGCCGACCTGCTCAACCGAGCACCGCCCTGAATCCTGAGTCGTTCTGGCGGAGACGTTCCTCGATCCATTGCGCCGTGCGGTCGTAGGCGTCCGAAAACAACTCGGAATGCCGACTCCAATCCATGAAGGTGCTCGAAACCTGCGGACAGACTAAGACATCCTCGTCGCCGACGGCAATGTCCTGTGGCCCGTGTGCCAGGATACTCGCGGCAATAACCTGAAGCATGCTGGGAACCTGCGGCAGGCGGGCACGGCCGAAAGGGTTCAGCAGGGCGATCGCCAGTTCCGATCTTCCGGGGATGCGGTCATAGTCGATGTGGTATTTTTGCGGTGCACTGGACCTGAAGCTCACGATGACATTGGGGCCGGTCTTGAGTTCCCTCATCTGTTCCAGCGGCAAATTGTTCATGATGGCGCCGTCCACCAGCATATCGCCATCAGCCGTAAAGAACGGCGGCAGGACACCCGGGAGCGAGCCGGATGCCCGAACGGCCTGCCAGAGTTTTCCACGACGGTGGACATGGGGCTGACGGCTGCTCAGATTGCTCGAAAGCGCAAAGAACGGAAGCCAAAGATCTTCGATCAGAACGTCGCCGTATTCCTCCCGGAGGGCTCGATCGAAGGCTTTGTGATCCAGGAGTGCGAAACGCGGCCAGGTGGGGCGCCGAAACGCCCGACTTTTGACAAATACGTTGTGCGTGCCGCGGTCGATCTGCTCCGCGTCCAACCCTCTTGCGAAGCCGGCCATCATCGCCGCTCCGGAACTCGTCCCGCCGAGATAGTCGAAGCGCCCGCCCGCCTCGACGAAGGCCTTGTAGACGCCCAGATGGGCGCTGCCCAGGGACCCACCCCCCGCCGCCACGAAGCCACGTGCCTTGCAGGAAATAAATCGGACCAGGCGCTGGATATCAGACGCGTCCTCCAGCGCAACATGATGATGCTGGCCGACATGGGGGCGCTCATCGAGCCACGCAGAGGTGCCGGAGACCGCAGCCGAGCGATTGTCGTGAATTAGGACAAGCCGACCGGTCGATGGTGGATGGACCGATAGCGCCAACTCCTCGGACGTGTTCAAGCGAGGCGAAGAGGACGCGTTCGCTAACAGCAGGACGGTATCGGCCTGGCGAATGCAGACTCGGGTCCATTCATTAGGTTCTTCATCGGCGACGTAGACAACGAATTCAGCTTGCGCCTCCAGTTCGTTCAACCAGTTAAGGACCGGTTGGTCGTCGATCGGACGACCTGCGAACTTCGCGTGGACGTCAAGCCGGGAAACGAACTGAGCGCGCGTGACCGCACCGAACTCTTGCTGTAGCTGCCCGATGAAAACCGGTGAGATGCGACTTCCGCCGGCTGCGATGATGGCAAGCGTTCGGATCTTGGCAGGTTTCTGACGTGACAAAATCGGAGATTGCGTGGCGAACCGGCGCGCCAGAGATATTGTGACCGCCTCTCTCAGGTTCGGCAGGGCCTCGGCCGCCTTCTCGAAATGATTACGACTGATTTCAAGGACGATCGAATCGCGCGCTGCAAGGACAGTGGCCGTACGGGGCAGCCCTGCAAAGAAACCAATTTCGCCGACCAGTTCGCCTTGTGCGATCTCGGCGACCGAGCCAATCCGATCTCCTTTGTGTACCGTAAAGCGACCGGACAGCACGACGAAGAACCTGTCCGATGGATCGCCTTCGCAAACCAGGACCTCACCGCGCCTTAGAACCCGACGGTCGGATTCGGCAGCCAAAGCCTCGAGCGCCAGCAACGACGCACGATCGAACATCAATGTCGCCGACAATAATCTCGCGGCGAGAGAATCGGCGGAGGACATTTTGAGCCAGCCGGGGAACGCATTCGCTCCGGTAACTGTATACCGTACCGCTCGTGTTTGCAGCATCGCAAGGCGCGATCCGAGCCGAACCCCAACGTTGCCGGGTGGGGCCCGTCTAGCGGGGGCAGCTCCGATGCCGGCTTGCCCCCCTTCTGTCCGCCGTCAATGGCTTTCGCCGCGGGCGCGACTGGGCGCCCTGAGGGGACCCGCTTCGCGCCTCAGCCCGCAATAACTTCGAGAACCACAAGGGAAGTGCCGGGGCCGCAAGAAGCTGTCGTATTCCGCACTGGTGCGATCCGATACTTTACATGCTATGTGACCTTCAATTGGGGGCCATAGCAAATGAAAGAAGAGACCGGCGTTCAGAAGTTGGTGCGCACGCTGCGTGCCCGAGCACCCGATGACGCAGCTGAATTGCTCGCCAGAGAGTCTCCCGAGTTCATCCGCGACACACTAAAGCTGTTGCCGGACGGGCACGCCCGAAAGGTGGCCGAGCATTTGCCACTGCACATGCGGCCCATCGGGTCTCATGGCGGTGGCGAGGGTGTCGCGATACCCGAGTCGCTCATCGAACTGATCGACCCGATTTCCGCCAGCGTTCCAGTCGGAACGACCGTTGCTGCCGCGGTTGAAGCTGTCAGACGCGCCCAGGTGCCGACTGAGCTCACTTATCTCTACGTCACGGACGAGGGCGATAAACTGGTTGGCCTGGTGGTCCTGCGCGATCTGATGCTGAGCGAACCGGACGCCATTGTCGATCAGATCATGCTGCCCAGGCCGTTTGCTCTGAATGTCGATCTATCTTTGAGCAACGCATGCGAGGCAGCGGTACGGCGTCACTACCCTGTCTACCCGGTGGTGGACACGGAGAACCGGCTGCTCGGGCAGGTTCGCGGTTGGCGCTTGTTCGAGCAGCAAATCATCGAGATTTCCGCCCAGTCCGGCCAGATGGTAGGTGTCCAGAAGGAGGAGCGCTCTTTTACGCCGCTGTTTTCAGCCTTCTTGAAGCGTCATCCGTGGCTGCAGTTGAACCTCCTGACGGCCTTCCTGGCCGCATTCGTGGTCAGTTCGTTCACAGGCACGATCGAGAAGGTCGTCGCCCTGGCGGCGTTCCTCCCGGTCTTGGCCGGGCAGAGCGGAAACACCGGCTGCCAGGCACTGGCTATGACGCTGCGTGGCCTTGCCCTGGGGGATGTGGACAAACGACCGAAGCTGCACCTGGTGATGAGAGAGGGCGCGCTCGGGATCGCTAACGGCTTGCTCGTCGGCCTTGTTGCCGCTGCGGCGATGTGGTTCTACGCCTCGAGACAACCGGAGTCGGCGGCCCAAGCGCCCATGCTGGCACTCGTGATCCTGCTTGCCATGTCCGGAGCGTGCCTCATGTCCGGAATCTCCGGCGTGCTGATCCCGTTGGGCCTGCGCCGGGTCGGCGCCGATCCGGCGGTCGCTTCGGCAATCTTTCTCACCACCGTGACCGATATTATTGGCATGGGCCTGATGCTGGGGCTGGCCACCATACTCGTGCTGTAGCAAGGCGCGGCCAGGGACGCGTCCCTGGGAATTGGGGTAAGCTGACCTCGTCGCGTTCAGCGAATTGCGAGAGCCAGGCCGCATCCCGGACACATCGTGAGAAGCATCTCAGCTCTCCGACCCCTTGCGCAACGCGACGGAAGACCTTGGATAAGCCTCGGGTGACCTTGAAGCCTCGTTCGGTGACCAGATACGCGCAGAATCGTGCAAACAATATAAATCTTGTCCCACTTAGGGATTTGAATTATTTGCCGCTAGTGCCGAATACTCCAATTACGTCCAGCAACGCTGAGAAGATGTTTTGGCAACCAGTGCAGCCGAAATAGGAATAAACCCGACGATTTGTTGCGCAGCTGCAACAGCTGCTGAAGCTCGCATGGTCTGGTGACGGTTTCGTCGCCTTTTTTCTTGTAGTCGTGCTAAATCCTTCGCACTAGTCGGGTCAGGGGTGGGGTTCTCGGCATGCAATCTTCGGCTCGAATGATCTTCGGCTGTGCCGCAGCGCTGCTTTTCAGCGGCGTATTGCCGGCCGGCGCACAAGGTCTTTTTGCGGGCTATGACGATGCGTTTTCGGCCCGAATCTCCAGTCCGGCCGACAATGGAACGCTCGCCCAATTCGTCACGGTTGCGGTCAACGCGGGACAATACGATCAGGCGATCTCCTCAATCGAGCAGTATCTGATCAAATACCCCCGCGATGCGCGCGCCCGGCTTGCGGCCAGCCGGTTGTATTATCATGTCGGGTCCTATGAATTGGCCCGGCGGCAGGTGCAGTACGGCATCGAAGTCGGCGGTCTGACCGAAAGTGAGCAGCAGGAAGCTGTTCGCCTGCTGGCCCGCATCGAGCGCGCGTTGCGTGGCGTTACCTGGGAACTCGCCCTGACGGGAGGCGTATTCAGCGCATTCACCGATTTTGAGCCAGGCGGGGCGCAGGACGACGACAGCTTCGTCTCGCCCTACGGGCGGGCCGACGGCTTTGTTCGATGGGACCTCGGCACGCCAAGTGCTGACGCCCTCGTTCTTTCGGGCTCGTTGACGGCGACAGAGCGTTTCTTCACGGAAGACCTGTCGGTTCCAGGTAGCGAGAAGACTTTTGTCCACGGCAACGCAGCGATTACCTGGGACAAGGGGCTGCCCAACAGTGGGATTGATTCGCTTCGCCTGCTGCTTTCCGCGTTTGCCGTTACAGATCGTTTCGACAGCGATATCCACGAAACCGGGGTCGGCCTCAGCGGACGTTTCCTCGTTCGCCCGACGGTCGAGACGACCCTCTTCGCCGGTGGCGGCTACATCGATCTAAGCGCCTCGCAAGGCATTTTCGCCGATAGCAGGGTCTTCTATGAGGCAGGCGGCAGCTACCGCTTCCGTAACGGCCAGGCGCTCGGACTGCGCTTTGTCGGCTCGAATGACTTCGCTTCAGGATCTGGCGAAATCGGCCGCAGCTACACGGGCGAGGTCCGCTATGGCGGCCTGTTGATGACCGTACCGGACTTTTTCGCATGGTCGCACCAGATCGCCTTCTCGGCCGGCCACAGCGACACTCCCGATCTGTCTGTCGGGATCGGCACAAATATCAAAAGCGACTTCTGGCGCATTGCCTCGGAAAGCGATTTTCAGATGACGGAAGCCCAGAAGATCAGCGTTGATCTCGCCTACAGAGAAACCAACTTCGCCGTCGCTAACAGCGACCGAAGATCGTTCGAAATGCTCATGAGCTATACGTTGACGCTCAATTGAAAGGGCCGCGATGAGGTACCGTCTGATCGCCACTCTTATCGCCTGCCTTGCCTTCGCTGCACCCTCCGCCGCTGAGACGGTCGGATCGATGACAGCCTATCAGACCAACATCGTTCGCAATAACGGTGGGACAATGAACGTTGGTGCCGGCGTCGAACTCGGCGACCAGCTGCGCAGCGATCCCACCGGTCTTGGAATGCTGGTGTTCCGGGATGAATCGAGCGCCAAGATAGGTCCGAACACCAGCCTGACGATCGATGAATTCGTCTATAAACCGGGCTCCGGATCAGGAAAGATCGACATCGGCATGAACAGCGGCCTGGCCCGTTTTTATGGCGGCCAGGTTTCGAAAGGGGGCGTCATGCAGGTTGCGACGCCGCACATGGTGCTCGGGGCGAGGGGCGGCATCATCGAGGTGATGGTGGCAGCCGGCCAGACTGTCGGCATACTGCGCGCCGGCCGTATGACCTGCACGATCAATGGCAAACGGCTAGTCATCACAAACCCCGGCTACGCCTGCACATCGGAAGATGGCAAGCTGTTGACAGGCTACGGCGGAATCGACACCTTCCCGATATTGGACAGTATCGACCGGATAGCCGGCACCGGTCTGCCAGGCGCACCGGGCCCTGGATTGGACGTAAGCGCAATTTGTGCGTCGGCACTCGGCGGCTCGCTCAAAGTCTGCGACTCCACGGACGGCGCATTGCCAGGAGTGGTCATGGAATTCCCTGACAGCCCAACGCCACCTGTGGGCAGCGGGGGGCGGAGGGGCGACGGCGAGGGCGATGGCTGCTCCCGCTTCTGCAATTAAGCCCGGGCGCCCGGCATGAGCCCCTTTGCTGATTGGCGCTGGGCTGATTGGCGCTGGACCGCGAGGCGCAAGATATCCGGTCTTGGGCTCATTCTTTTGCTGCTCGCTTCCCATTTGGCTTTCGACGGGCCTCTGTCGCGCCTGCGCGAACGCACGTACGACTTCTACCAGTTTCTCGCCCCACGCCAGGCGACGAGCAATCCTGTCGTGATCGTCTCGATAGACGACGCCAGCCTCAACGCACATGGGCGATGGCCCTGGAACCGTGGCCTCTTGGCCGATCTGGTCGATGGCATCACCCAATCCGGCGCGTCGGTGGTCGGGCTTGCGCTGGTACTCCCCGAAGCCGACACCTCGCCTGAGGGCATCGCCGGAGACAAGCGCCTGGCTGCGGCGCTGGCCAAAAATCGGACGGCGCTTGCCGTCAGCCTGGGCAATGAGGCGACGGTTTCAGAAGCAGAACCCAAAGCTGGCTGGTCGATCGTCGGGCAAGTCCCGGATACACTTCCCGGCTTCACCGGCTTGACCGGCTCGCTTGCCGAGTTCTCGAACGCCGCCGTGGGCCTCGGCGTGATCCGCACCTTGCCCGATCCCGACGGCGTACTGCGCCATGTGCCGCTGCTTTGGCTTCGCAACACCGCTCAAGGCGTGCAGCTGTGGCCGTCCTTCTCGCTCGAGCTCCTGCGCCTTTACACCGGACAGGACGGTTACATAGCCCGGATGAATGCAGGCGGGTTCGACGCACTCAGGATGGCCGGCGCCATTGTGCCGCTCGAGCCGGAGGGGGGCATCCGCCTCTGGGAAACCGCCACCGATACGCCCCGCCTGTCTGCCAGCACCATCCTTTCGGGCCATGGCGATGCGCGGCTGCGGGGCGCTATCGCCATTGTCGACCTGTCGGCTGTGGGACTGACGCAGTACCTGCCCACGCCGACACATCCAGCGCGACCAGGCGCGGACATCCACGCCGATGCGATCGCCCAGATGATTGCCGGGCGCTACCTGGCAGAGCCAACGCACGCGAGAATGCTCGAACGGCTCTGGTTTCTCCTGAGCGCCGTCGTTTTCATCGGGCTTTCAGGAGTGCTCGCCGGGCGTGTCGTGGTTGGCGCCCTCGCCCTTGCGCTGCTGGCCGTCACCCCGTTCGTGTTCGGCGCTCTCGAGTACAGCCTGCAAGGCGCACTCTATGACCCGCTGCAGCCGGCGCTTGCAACGATCATGGTTGCGGGCTTCGAAGGCTATGTTTTGTACAGGCGCAGCGAGCAGCGCCGGTCCACCCTGACGCGACAGTTCTCCCAATATCTTTCGCCCTCCGTGGTGCAGCGCCTTGCGAGCTCGGACACCGAGGCAATCCTGTCCGGCGAGAAGCGCGAAATCACAATCCTGCTCAGCGACATACGCGGCTTCACGACGATGAGCGAACAGCTCGACACCCAAGAAATCGCTAAGGTGGTCAACCATTTCCTCGGCATTGCGACCGATGAGATCCTCAAGCGCGACGGCACCATCGACAAGTTCATGGGCGATGCCGTGCTGGCCTTCTGGAACGCACCGCTTGATCAACCCGATCATCGCGAGCGCGCGCTCGAGGCGGGCCTTGCCCTGATCGAGCGGGTGAAGCTCGAAGACGCCGCCTTCACGGCCGATGGCCATCGCTCCATCGAAATTGGCGTCGCCATAGAGACCGGCATCTGCTCGGTAGGCAATTTCGGGTCCGAACGGCGCTTCGATTACACCGCGATCGGCTCACCGGTGAATCGCGCGGCACGGCTCGAATCGACGACCAAGAAGCTGGGCATCCCCCTCGTGCTTGGACCCGGCTTTGCAGCAGGAGCATCGATGCCGGTTGTCCAGGCGGGCGCCTTTGAGCTCCAGGGTTTCAAGGGCGAGGTACCGGTGTTCACCGTTCCGGAGATGCAAGCTGCTGAGCCGCGAAGGAGAGAGCCAACGCGGTGACCAATCTGGCGCCCCTGCTGAGCGGTTGGTTCGCCGCCATCACGGTCCTGTTAGCCAACTTTCGATCCCGAAACCTGCTGGTCCTCGGCCCATTGTCGTCATGTGCGAAGTTGCATCCGATTGGCCGTTCTGGAGCTTAGCCGGTTGCTGAAGCCGCAGAGCATCATCTATGGAACGGCAATCGTGGCTCTGTCATCGCGCACGGCATGCTTGCGTCGTCAAATAGCCAGGTGCTCTAACTCTAGATCAGGCCGCGCATCGTCAGTTCAGCCTTCAGATAGGCATAATAGATCGGCGCGGCGACAAGACCCGGCATACCGAACCAGGCCTCCATGAAAACCATCGCCAGAAGAAGCTCCCAGGCACGCGCATTGATCCGCGAACCGATAATCTTGGCATTTACGAAGTATTCGAGCTTGTGAATGACGATGAGAAAGGCAAGCGAGCCTAGCGCTGCAAGGAAGGAGATGCTGAGGCTGACAACCACGATCACCGTGTTGGAGATCAGATTGCCGATGACCGGCAGAAGGCCGGCGACGAAAGTCAG